>PWZG01000322.1 GCA_003567575.1 PVC group bacterium
ATCATCGTTCAATCCGAAAAAGCTCAATACAAGGGGAACTCGGGGAATTCGATTCCCGGATCGATATCGAGATCGGTTTCACGGGCATAGAACATAACCGGCGCCATGATGCCGCCGGTCCCCAGTTCCGAAAGTCCGCGGTTGATCACTTTGACCACGACAAGATTCTGCTCGCCGAACCGAACGGCTTCGGTGGCATCGAATTCGAAGGGACGGAAGGCGCCCGCCCCGGTACCGATTTCCACGCCGTTGACCCAGACTTTGGCCCAGTCGTCGACGCCGCCGAACCACAGGTAAAGATCGGCGCCTTCGGCTTCACGGGGTATTTGTACCGATTGCCGGTACCATGCCGGACGCTCTTTGTAATAGCGAAGGCCCAACGCATCCCAGGTGATCGTCGAGGTCCGCACACGCTGCCAGGGTTCATCGACGAGCCGGGTGACATCGCTGACCGTGCCTTCCCCCGCCGCCGCGACTTCATGCGCGTCCGGTTGCCCGTATCCAACCTCGCCCGCGATATCGTTCTCGTCGATCGTGAAATCCGGCCGGTACCAGCCGGCGGCTTCGCCTTCATCGTCCGGATCGATGCGGAACGTCCAGACATTGTCCAGTCCGGCTACCAGTCGGTTACCGCCGGTCACCCGCGCATACCCCTGCTCGGTGGCCACGGAAAAAAATCGATCCAAATAACCCGGACTGTATCGGGGATGCAACATCGGCGGATCATAGGCGAACAACGTTTCCATCAACGCGCGCATCCGCTCCAGTTCGTCGTGCGCGGCAACGTAGTGATGCGCGGCCCGGTATTTCAGCATATGGACCAGAGCCTCCATGAAATCGAACGTCTGCCGAAAAATTCGGACGCGTTCCCCATACCTATCGTCGCCCGCCATTTCGAGCGCCGTATTCAACAGCGCATTGGCGCGGGCGCGTAATTCCGTCGGATACCATTGAATGACATCAAAGGAACAACCGGCGTGATGATCCGTGTCGCGCAAGGCGGCATCCATCATTTCAAGATAATCGCGCATCGGCGCCGCGGCCGGACCGAAAAATTTTTCATAAAAATCGGCCAGCAAGGCGTTCACATCGGTTTCATGATCCCACATCAGCCGGGCGGCTACGTACAGCGAAGGCGTTTCACTGCCCCACTTGGTAATCACTTCCTGACGGAATCCGGTAATATCGAGTTCATGCGCGATCGGGATTTCGCGCCGCAACCGGTGCACCATGCTGAAGGGGATTCCCGGGCAGGCCAGGTTGAAATAGTAACCGCGTTTGTAGATCACCGGCACGGCTTCGCTCCAGCCCTGCATCAAATCGCGGTAATACATTTTTTCCGGACAAATCTCCTGCCCCATCCCGTGAACCCGGCATAAGGTAATCGGCGCGAACGCCGGTACGATACGCGGATCGACCTCATCCTTGCGTACCGGCGGACGGAAATAGCTGTGATAGGCATAAAACATGATGCGAACGTTCGCATCGGGAATCTGCTCGTCGACCAGTTCCAGAATCCGGTTGTAATGCCACATCAGCCGGTCGGTCCGCGAAACCGAACCGAGGAACGGATCATAATCGCCGGCATCCAACGCCAGCGATGCCTCGTGATCCTCAAACCAACGGGGCCGGTCGGGCGGGCCGATCGCGACAATCAGTGGATCGGTACGTTCGGGGTCGCGGTCGCGCAGAGTCTCGACAATCCGGTCGGCCCGTTCGCGGACGGCATCCTCGTCGGTCACATCGCGCGGAACCCCGCCGTGCGCCGGCGGAACAAAGAACCCGCCCTGCCGCGTACGCAGTTGCCAGGTTCCGTGTCCAGCGACATCCGCGCCGTGAATCCAGCGGGCATCGAACGACGGAACCTGGATGGTCGTTTGCGAGGCAAGGGCGAAGTCCGCGCCCTCGGGAACCACCCGACCGATCTCGCCCGGCATGAACCATCGGAACCCCATCTGTTCCAGCAGGTCATACACCCCGTTGAGTGCGCCCTTGGGCGAAAGACCCACGATGGTGATCATCCCCTCTTCAACCCGCAGCCCGAACGATTCCGCAAAATCTCCGCGGGTCTTGATGGCGGCCAGCAAGGCCGCATCCAGCGCCGGACCGCCGAGCACCACCGGCGTTCGCCCGCCGACGCGCACTTCGCGGGCCGCCGCCACCGCGTCGGCGGGCGCCGTCTCACGCACCTCGATGTCTCCCTCGCCCACCAGGCTAAGGTGTTCGCGCAATTCGTCGGCTGCGATGCGAATTAAATCACGATCCGCATCACGATGATCGCGAATATCGGGAAATTCAGCCCGCAAGTCATCGGAAACGATCAATACGGCGCGGATGGCGCCGTCAACGACCAGCGGAACTTCCGCCGCCGCGGCAACGCTCGCGACCGCGCTGATGCGCAGACACAGCAAGGCGAAGGCGGCGCGTCCCGCCGCCACGCGCAACGGCTTCCGCCACGGGAACGGTTTCCTCTTCCGGCATGCAACGGAACGGTTCGCCGTATCACGCTTCCCGGTTATCGATTCAGCGATGAATAAATTTCTTGGCATAATTTGCGGGCTCCTTATCTTAATGGCTTTAATGCGCTCATATCACGATCCGGATCGCCTTGCGCATCCATGAACAAGGCCAGCGCGGACCAGCCCCAGAACGGATCGCGTCCCATGCCGTCGCCGCTTTCAGCCCCGTAATATTCGCGGAAGGGATGCCGTTCGAACATGGCCCGGTTACGCGCCGCCAAATCGCGGGCGGCATCATGGAAACCATAACGGCGTAATCCCTGGAAGGCGATATAATTCGTCGGCATCCAACTATGGGCGCGCCAACCGCACCCGTAGTCCGGCGGTTCCCACGCGAGATAGCCTTCCGTATATCCCGGCTCATCGACCGCCAGGGCGGGAAGCGGCCAGGGCCGCCAGAATCCGTCCGGCGACAACAAATGCTCTTCCACCATCCGGCGGGCCTGATCGGACGAAGGAATGCCGGCCCACAACGCCGCGAACATCCCGACATGGCGGACCGGAATCGGTTGTCGCAACACGGCATGATAATCCAGGTAACATCCCTTCGTCTCATCCCAGCACCAACGCTGCACGGCGTCCCGGCGACGGCGGGCATGATCGCGGAACAAGGCGGCATCGATTTCGGTGAAGGCGCCGACGTGTTCCGCCAACAACGCCATGGCTTCGCATTCGCGCACCAGATACGCATTCAAATCCACGCCTTCACAGTAGGCGTCGTGAAATGTTCCGGCGCGCTCGTATTGGTTATCCATGCCGGAATGGCCGCTGTGATCCCAGACGCTTAGTCCGGCGCCGCGACGGTCCTCCATATGCAACCAGCGCAACAGGTAATGTTTCATGGCATAATACCGTTCGGGAAACAACCAGTCCATCGGGTCGCCCGCGCGCGCCAGCAACAGGGCGGTTTGACACAAAAACGGTTGCTGATGAAATTCGCCCCACCAGATGCGAGGCAAGGTACGGGGAATATATCCGGTCCGGTCAATCTGATCCAAAAACAGGCAAAGCGCGGCGCGACTCAGATCCGTCGACCACCCTACATGCAATTGCAAAATGGTTTCAAAGTATTGATCCCAACCGTATAATCGTCCCCCGGCATACCCGGTATAACATTGTACGGTACGGGCGCACCCCGTATTCGTGGCACAGGTCACGGTCTGAACGCCGCGCGTCCGCATCAACGTTTCGAGTCGCGCCCGCAAATCCCGCGCTCCCTCTCCAACCGGCGCCCGATCGGATACCGCCATTGCCGCCCCGTGATCTTCCATGGGAGATTCCCTTTCCAGCTTGATCTGTGAATTCATGAAAAAGAGTATATCGCATGTGAGAACGCACTTGCAATGTATAATCGTGCATGATACATGTATATTCGTGCATTTCAATGGATAATGTCGCATGACGGAAACAATCTATTATCAACGCGGTTTTGCGTGGGAAATGCGTCCGCCAGCCGACCCGTCATTGGTCTCCGCCGTTATTTTGCGGGTTCCGTTAACCGGACGCAAAACACGTACCCAAGTTCCTTTTTGGGTTCTGGACTATTCGTACGTCGCCAACACGTATTATCGGCTGGGCAAACGGGGGAGCCGTTGGCGGCGGCGATTGGCGGGTGAAGCGCATCTTCATCCGCCCGCCACGGTTTACTGGTCAACCTCCGATCCGGAATCCACGCGTGTCAGTCATTCGAGTTACATTGCTTTCAGTGCCAATAACGTGGATGTTTTACGGGAATTCGCCCCATCACCGGGCGAATTCACCCGCTTCATGGATCCGGCGGGAAAACTGGGACGTTTATTGCGGACCATTGCCGAAATCGGCGCCCGTTCCGGGAACGACGGGTTTTGGCGCGCACAGGCATTATTCTGGCGGGTACTGGAACAGCTTTCCCACAGCGAAACGGCCGACGGCATCCGTTGTATTCGGGAGGCGACGTCACCCACCGAGCTCGAACAGTTCGTGACGAGGGTCGATCGACGGTTGATGCATCACCTTGGGCGTTCCATTAGCCGCCGGGAACTTGCCGACGAGCTCAATGTCAGTGTTTCGGCGCTGGCGCACCGCTATCGTCAAACGACCGGCATCTCACCCATGCAACGGTTATTAGGCATGCGGATCAACCTGGCCAAGATACTGATCGGGCGTGGCGAACCGTTGAAACATATCGCGGATGCCACGGGATTCTATGATGCCTATCATTTTTCGCGGACGTTCAAGAAACACGTCGGGCTCTCCCCCCTCGACTATCGCAACCGTCTCTGGCAAGAACAAAAAGGGTAAGGGTTCACGGTTCCAGATTGAAGAAAATGATGAAAACCACGCGTTATCGGCATTGCGCACGCCGCCGTTGAGAGCGTCGGATGCCGAGCAACACGATGATCATCGCAAAGAAACCAAAACCGACCACGCGATTATCGACCCAACCGGCGGCCGAAAGAATCTGATTGGAAAAAAACAACCAGACGGTGATCGACGTCAGCGTCCCCAGCGCGGCCGCCGTCAGCGTTTCACGGGCACGGAGTCCGATCAGATAGCCGAGAATACTGCCGACAACGACACCCGTCATCCACAACGGCAGCCAAACAATGATAAAAACACCGAGCATTTTAAAGCGGCCGATGCGGTCCATGCGTTTGTACGCCGATTCAAACAGCGGACGCATATGTTTCTGGAACATATGACTTTCGAAAAAGTGTTCGTACGTAAACACAAAGACGGGGTAGACAATGAGCATCAGAATGATATCGCTCATTGTCGCCAGTAACAGAATCACGACGGGATGCAACCCCACCGACAGACCCTGCACGACACTGACTGCTTTTCCGGCCGCCATATGCGCCACGGCCATGGTGAACAGATGTTGCCACGACGGATAACGGTGATAGGCCATGAAGCCGAGGACACTTATGCCGCAAATCAACAACAGACATCCGGTCACGAAAATGCGTCCATTCTCGGAACGCAAAAATCGGACAAAGACCGATCGCCGGTATACCCAGCTTTTGTTCGGTTCAACCATCAACTATTCCCAACTCAGTTTACCTGGCATTCAGGCGGTAGTTATCAATCCGATTCCTTGTTTTCGGAACAGGACTATACACCCATCGGGATTTAAAAACCAGTCAAAACCGGAAACGATGTCGGAAATGATTGCCAAACGACGACATAATTGTTACAGTCAATGCTTTCCGGCTACCGGCTTATTACCAGGAGAATCCTATTGAACAAAACGCACACTCATTGTCAAAGCGTAACCGCCAACGGTACCGCACGGGTAATCGCTGAACTTTTGCTGCGCGCCAATGCCGTCACACTCAATGTGCAACAACCGTACCGTTACGCATCCGGTATTTTAAGCCCGATATACTGCGACAATCGGCTGCTGCTGTCGTTTCCCGGTCTGCGCCGCCAAATCGTGACGGCATTCTGCGAGCGCATCCGTTCGCTGTCGCCGTCGCCGCAAGTGGTCGCCGGCGTGGCAACGGCCGGCATCGCATGGGCCGCCTGGATTGCCGATGCCTGCGATTTACCGCTGATATACGTGCGTGACGCCGCCAAGAAACACGGGAAAGGCAACACTATCGAAGGTGCGCCGCCGCCGGGCGCCCGTACCGTGGTCATCGAAGACCTACTCAGCACCGGCGGCAGTTCCGCGGCGGCCGTTACCGCCCTGCGCGCGACGGGTCTGGACGTGAATGTTTGTCTGGCGATTTTCTCATACCAGTTGGCTGCCGCCCGTACGGCGTTCGAGAAAATCGCCTGCGATGCCATTCCCCTGACGACATTCGATGCGCTGCTGGAGACTGCCGGTGATTTGCAAACCCTGTCGCCGGCCGATCTCGATATAGCACGCCGCTGGAATCGCGATCCGCAAACCTGGGGCGAACGGTATGCGCCGAAGGAGGCCTCATGAAGCGCAACGCCCGCGACTGTTTATGCCTGGCTCTTGACCGCGTGGATCGCGATACAATTCTACGCCTGACGGACGGGCTATGCAGGGATGTCGGCTGCTTCAAAATCAATGCCGCCTTCGTGCAATACGGTCCGGAACTGGTGCGGGACATGAAAGCACGGCAAGTCGACGTATTTCTCGATCTTAAATTTCACGATATCCCGGCAACCGTCGCAACCCATGTTGCGGCAGCCACCGCTCTGGGAATCGACTGGCTGACCGTTCATGCCGGTGGTGGCCGGGCCATGATGCAGGCGGCAGCCGATGCGGCCCGTCGCGCCGCCGCAAACGGGAAACGAACGCGTATATTGGCCGTCACCGTGCTGACCAGTTTGGATCAGCAGGCGCTGAACAACGAGCTGCGGGTCCGCGGACCGCTGGAAAATCACGTCGTTCACCTGGCTACCGTCGCGCAGGAATGCGGCATGGACGGCATCGTCTGCTCAGCAAACGATCTGCATGCGTTACGAGACCGGTTCCCTCCGGAATTCAGCATGGTAACACCCGGTATCGCCGGCCTGACCACGGCCGCCGGCAGCGACCAGAAAAGGACCGCCGACCCCGTCACCGCCATCCGGGCCGGCGCCACGATGCTGGTCATCGGACGCGCCATTATTGACGCAGAAAACCCTGTCGCAACCGCCGGTGACATTCGCCGGGCCATCGAACCTGAATGTTGAAGGTGGTCAATAATGACCACCCGTCTATCATTTGTGGTCATTTTGGCATAGATGATCAATAGGTAACCAACGATAAAGGGACGCCTGATTCTCGTCCCTATCACCTCATGTCGCATCGGATACCATATCATAACGCGTATTTTCAGAACTTTACGCTATCCATCATCCTTCAACCGCGCCTGCATCATTAAAAACATGCGGATATTGGCATGATATATGCTATTTATAATAGTTGACCCTCGGTCGGTCCGGTATGAGAGGACGACTACTTGTAATCGATCCAATGAAACCGGACTGACCGACGGGTGTCATTTTTTTTGCTTGCATAACCCCGTTATTTTTGGTTTGATGCCTCAAGTGCGTGTA
>PWZG01000206.1 GCA_003567575.1 PVC group bacterium
CCGAAACACCGAAATCCGAAAAAAAGAACAAAGCGAAAATCCGACGTGTCGCGGCGTCTTGTCCTGCGTAGCTGAGGCGTAGAAGGAAGCGTGTAAACGGAAGCCCGAATGGCCGAAACCGGAATGACGCAAAGTCTGGTCAAAGGCGTGTCTCCTTGTTTTTAGCTTAGGTATTTCGTCATTCCTTCGTGCTTCCGTCTACGCGCTTCGCGCTACGCCGCGACACGTGGGTATTTGGGTGTTTCGTCATTCATTCTTTTTTAGGTATTTCGTCAATCGTCATTATACTCAACATCGCGCAGGGATCAAGCGCCGTGACACTGAAATACCGACGAAAGTGATATGGCCCTCACCGAACCTTGACCGAAAAGACCTTTCCCGGAGCCGTGCCGATGGCCTGACACCGGGCGCGAACGGGAAAATCACTGACGACCGTTTCTCGTCGCTTTCGAAACCCGCTCGTGTTTCTGTTGGTGTTGACGAAGCCTGGAGGATATGGTAGTACGGTCACCGACGCAACGCTCCTGATGGATTGCAGGGATTTCGCCGCAAGGTGTGATTCGTGTGAGCTGTCGAGCATGTTTCTTGTTTAAGGATTGTTCAATATGCAGATTGTCAATGCGCATTTCGCGGGGATCAGCCAATGGAAAAAAAGGATGTGCGGTTCCGTAGCGGATGTTTTGGACAAGGCCAGGTGCCTTGAAGCGCTCGCTTTTCCTGTCATGCGTTGCTGGCATGTATGGGAAGGAAGCGAGGACCGCGCAAAACCCGATCGCGATTTTATGGCGGATTGTCCGGAATACGATCTGACCAAACCCAATCCCGAACTTGAGGCAAGGACCGGATGGATTGCCGCGCCTATGGCCGTTCCGCCGATTGCGCATTGGGTCACTCCGGATTCCTGGGAACGATGGGGATTTGAATTCAACTGCATGTATGATCCCGATGTGTATTGCGATGATGTGCTGATTGAGCCCTATGTTTTTCTCAGTGCCGCTTTCGAGGTCGCGGATGCAAAAGGTTCCGATACGCTTCCCTGGATGTTCCTTCGCATTCCGTCGCCTCAGAAATGGATAATATCAAATGTGATGGCCCGCTGTCATCTGACGGGACTTGAACAATACAACCGTCCGGTTCGGGATGTGGCCAAGTCGCTTCGCGTGGCGTGTCAGCTTCTCGATACGGAGAATCGCCGGGATAATCTGTATGTCCAGGGGGAAACGGGGATCAACCGTTCCCGACTGTGCCCGCAAGAACGGGACAAACTGTTACAGGCTCTTTTTCAGGCAGCGGATGCGGTTGATCTTGATGTGACAGGGGATCAAGATGCCTGTTGCTTTCTCGATAAGCTGGAGAAAAGCCGATCGCTGCTCGCTCCATTGGCGGATTACGCGAAACAATTCACCATTTGTTTTATCGGGCATTCCCATATTGATCTGGCCTGGAAATGGCGCTGGCCGGAAACGATAGCTTGTATGAAGGGGACGATAGAAGATCAGTTGCGCCTGATGGAGAGGGAACCGGCATACACTTATGTGGAAAGTTCTCCTGTCGTCTGGAAGGCGTTGCGGGAGAATCATCCGGAGTTTTGGGATCGTTGCCGGAAAGCGGCGGAACGGGGACAGTTCGAGCCGCAGGGTGCGACGTGGTGTGAGTCGGACGGCATGTGTCTTTCGGGTGAAAGCTGGGCGCGACAGCTCCTCCTGGGACAGAAGGAGACCTATGCCAGTTGCGGGAAAGGCGCTACCTGCGGCATCAATATCGATGCGTTCGGCTTCACTTGGGCGCTTCCAAAAATCTACCGCGAAGGCGGTATCCACCGTTTCGTCACACAGAAGTTGCGGTATAACGAATATACCATTTTCCCTCATATCCATTTCTGGTGGGAGGGCGATGACGGAAGCCATATCCTTGGACTTCATGTCTACCCGAGCCATTCCAACCATATCGATTGCGATGAACTGGCTTCCATTGTCCGGGTTTTCCATCTGACCGACGGGATCTATCACGTTCCAGTCATGTGGGGATACGGCAATCATGGGGGAGGGCCGCAACCCAGGATGATGGACAGGATTGACGAATTGAAGACGCTGACGGTTTATCCGAATCTGGAGTATATGGGATTTGAAAAATACTTTTCAACTTTGGAGACCGAGGAAGCGGAAGCCGTTAAAGCCTTTCCTGTGATTCGGGATGAGCTGTTCCTGGAAACGCATCACAAGACGTATACGGTTCAAGGAAAGGTAAAAGCGGCGAACCGGGAATGTGAACGACAACTTCTGGCTGCCGAAGCGCTCACCGCCCTGGCCACGGAACAGGGGAGGGCGTATCCGCGGGATCTCTTTCATGAAGCCTGGCAGGAAGAACTGTTCAACCAGTTTCATGATATTCTGACAGGAACCAGTTTTCCCAGTGTGTATCAGGATGTTTTCGAAGGGTATGACCTGGCGTTTTCCCGTATACAGACGGCTCGGGAACGGGCGGTGCGGTCTCTTCTGGGAGAAGGGAGTGTCTCATACGTATTTAATCCTCTGGCGTGGAGGCGAAACGCGATTGTCACGCTTCCTTCGGAGCATGCGCAGCCCTCCGGCATGCTTATCGATTCCCGGGGGAACCGTATCCCATACCAAAGAACGTATGATCGGGATGCAATCATCTTCATGGCCAGGGATCTGCCGGGGCTCGGGTTTGAAACATTTCACTATATCGATGAACCGATTGCCGGGAATACGCCGTTAAGTTCCGGGCAGAACTGGGTTGAAAACCGGTATCTGCGAGTTGTATTCGATCCGGATTATGGCGTGATCCGATCGTTGCTCCGCGAAGGCAGGGAAATATCGGGCGGACCGATCGGCGAGCTCAATCTGCTTGAAGACACGGAATTCCGCGATTACGAAACCTGGAACATGGGGTTTACCGGGAAGGAATTCAAGCCGGAATGCGTATCGTTCGAAAAAATCGAAGACGGCCCGGTGCGTGTGATCTTTCGCGCCCGATATGAATTCGGATTATGGGAAAAGAAAAAGCCCTACTTCGGGGTCACACTGTGGCATACGCCGGCATCTGATTATCCGACCAGTTTTTTTACCCAGGATTTTATTGTATACGCGGAATCCGACCGGATCGAATGCCGTCTTCATGCCGACTGGTGGGAAGACAAAATGGTTCTTAAAGTGTCGGCGCAAACGAATCTGGAGAATACAAGGGCCTGTTATCATATTCCCTTCGGTGTCATTGAGCGACCGACGCGACGCGAGACGCCATGGGAAAAGGCGCGTTTCGAAGTCCCGGCAAATATTTTTGCTGATCTGCAAGGCACGGAAGCGGGGCTAGCCGTGTTGAACCGCAGCCGGCACGGCTATGATGCGCTTGAAGGCCGGCTCAGACTTACGCTACTGACGGCGCCATGGGGCGAGAACAAAGTTATGGTGTCCGACCCGCTGGCGGATCGGGGAAAACATGAGATCGAATATGCGTTCTACCCTCACGCGGGAGATTATCGGGACGCGCATCTCCATGCTGTCGCGTTCGAGTATGAATATCCCGTCGTTGCTTTGGTGGGGGGAGTCAACCCGAATGTGGATATTGGCCAGAGCTATCTGGAGGTCGATCCTGATCTTGTTGTCATTACGGCTATCAAACCGGCGGAGGACGGTTCGGGGATTATCGTTCGAGGATACGAACCGAATGGACGCGGTGGGAAATTCTCGTTGGGCGGAACGCTTGCCAAAGGGAAAAAGATTTGCCGGACCGATATTCATGAACAGAATATTCCTGACGGTACCGGACACATACGACCCCATCAGCTCATGAACTTGCGGATTTACGTCGATTGACGGGATCCCGCACGGTTCCGAATAGCGTTGGATTGTCGGCGGCAACGTTCACGATCGTACCCGACGACGGGTACAATCACGATACCATTCAGGCCGCCATCGACGCGGCACAGCCTGGCGACACGATTGAGGTCGCGGAGGGGGCGTATAACGAACACCTCGTGATTATCACGGACGACCTTGTCATTCGCTCAACTGGAGGCAGGGAAGTGACCTTCATCACCGGAACGCATACCTCGTTCCCGTGGCTTCCTGAGTCGGTACAATAAAAAAAATGAAAAAAACGTTGTTTAGCTTGCGTTATTTCTTTGTCGTGTTATTATTCTGATGATAAAGGGTGTTATTAGAATGTTGATGTTTGGAGAACTCGTATAGAGTGTGAAGTAGTGCAATGGCTCGCGGACCTCTACCTGTTGAAAAAAACGCGCATAGCGGTATTTATGGACGGTTTATGTTCGTTCTGATCAATGAGGCACAAGGGAGGCGGAAATGTCGTACGATAATGCAACGGGAATTGGCGGGTCTGGTCTTAAAGAGATGGTCGATGCGCCGCGGATTCAGCCGATGATGGACGATATGTACCGGCTGACCGGCATGTCGGCGGCCGTGATTGATGTTCAGGGCAACGTCTTGGTCGCCTCTGGATGGCAGGGAATATGTACTGATTTTCATCGGAAACATCCTGAAACGAACAAAAATTGCATTGAAAGCGATACCGAACTCTCGATGGGGATTGAAAAGGGGGCCTTCAAACTTTACAAGTGCAAAAACAATCTCTGTGATATGGCGACGCCCATTATGGTGGACGGGGTGCTTGTGGGCAACGTTTTTTGCGGTCAGTTCTTCCTTGCGGACGATGCGCCGGACTGCGAATGCTTTCGCGCGCAGGCAAAGCGCTATGGTTTTGATGAAGATAAATATATCGAAGCATTTAAGCAGGTCCCCTTTTTCGACAAGGAAAAAATCGAGGATATCATGCGATATTATTCCAAGTTCGCCAATATGATTGCCGAACAGGGAAGTTTCATTCGCAGACAACGGCAGATGTTGGAAGAAAAACAGAAGATGCTTCAGGAACTGCGTTCAGCGCAACAGCGTTTGATCGATCATGAAAGGCATCACGCGCTCACCACGATGGCCAATGGTATCGCGCATGATTTCAATAACGCCCTTGCGGTCATTCAAGGATACAGTGACTTGTTGCTTAGACATCCGGATATGCTCGGAGATGAAACGGAGGCTCGGAAATATATCGAGCATATTCAACTGGCATCACAAAAGGCCGCGGCAACCGTACGTTTTATGCGCAAGTTTTATCAGCCAAGCGACGTAGGGGCGCAGCGACCGATCGATTTGAACCGGGTGGTTGAGGAAGCCATCGCCATGTCGCGTCCGCGCTGGCAGGAACAGGCTCGGGCAGAAAACGCCGAGATTGAGATTGCCATGCGATTAGAAGATACCCCCTTGATTTTGGGCAACGAAGCAGAGTTGCACGAATTGATGACAAACCTCATCTTCAATGCCGTGGACGCCATGCCTCGGGGCGGAACCTTGTCTGTGAAAACATTTCTGGAAGCCGATAATATCTGCCTGAAGGTTGCCGACTCCGGGGTGGGCATGAGCGATGAGGTCAAAAAGCACTGCTTCAACCCCTTTTATTCGGCGGGCAAAAAGCACGGTAGCGGTCTTGGATTATCCATTGCGCAGGGTGTTGTCAAGCGGCACAAGGGCGATATCGTTGTCGTCAGCGAAGAGGGCAGGGGAACGATGTTAAAAATTCGTTTTCCGGCGATGCTTGCCGAAACGGTCAATTCAGAACCGACCGATGACGAAGCGGCCGTAGATCCCGATAAAAACGTGCAGTCTGCGTTGAAGTTGTTGGTCGTTGAAGACGATCCCGTGCAAGCCAAACTGTTGCAGCGAATTCTTGCGCTGGAACATTATTTGGTGGACATAGCGTCCGATGGCGTTGCGGCGCTTGCCAAAGCCGGGGATGTGTCGTATGACATGGTTATTACTGATCGTGCAATGCCTGGCATGAGCGGCAACGAGTTGGCAAGGGAAATCCGTCGCAAGCATCCCAAGATACCCATTATCATGCTTACCGGTTTCGGCGATATCATGACCGCGGCATCCGAGGAAGCTGAATTTGTGGACAAACTGATGTCCAAACCGTATAAGTGTGACGAATTGTGCAGGCAAATTAAAGCGTTGTTGAAATGAATGAATTCACCATGCGAAGGCGGCGCGTCAAGCAGTCCGCCGGGATACTGGATTCAAGCCTGTATACGCTGTAATACCGCAGCAAGTCAACACGTGTTTTGCATGCTTAAGCGCTTGGATAAGCTGGCGGGAGCGACGGGACTCGAACCCGCAACAACCAGATCGACAGTCTGGGACTCTAACCAATTGAGCTACGCCCCCGTAGCCGTGGTAAAACAGCCAGCATTTATACCCGATCGTTGCGTGATTGTCAAGCACCGAATCATTTTTTTTTAGATTTTTCGATTTATCTTGAAATGCTATTTCTGGATGTGATATAATATCGGCTATTAGTTATTTGTTAGCCAATGTTGTTTCGGCGTTTGCTTGCCTGACAACCCAATCCAAGGAGGTCCGATAGCCATGAAGTACGAGTGTAATGCCTGCAGCTATATTTACGATCCCGAACTAGGCGATCCCGACGGCGGGATTGACCCCGGGACGCCGTTTGCCGATTTGCCGGATGACTGGGTGTGTCCGGAGTGCGGTGTCGGTAAAGACCAGTTTTCGCCGGTGGATTAAGGCCTGTAACAGAAGCGGTAAACGTATAAGGAGACACGAATGATAATCAGTCAGAAACTTGAAAAAGCGTTGAATGAACAGATCAACAAGGAAATGTATTCGGCCTATCTGTACCTGTCGATGTCGGCATGGGCGGAATCCGAGAACTGGCGTGGCGCCACGCATTGGTTTGCCGCGCAGGCCAAGGAGGAAATGGGCCATGCAATGAAAATATACAAGTATGTTTTCGAGCGCGGCAACCGGGTGACGCTCGATGCGATCGATAAGCCCAAATCGGAATTCAAGAGTTTGACCGATGTTTTTGCTCAAACACTGGAACACGAAAAACTGGTGACCGACTCGATTCACAAGCTGGTGGATATGGCCGCTGACGAAAATGACCATGCAGCATCCGTTTTCCTGCAATGGTTTGTTACCGAACAGGTGGAAGAGGAAGCGAATGCGTCCGAAATGCTGGCTCATTTGGAGCGAATCGGTGACAGCAAGCAGGGTTTGTATATGCTTGACAACGTGCTGAGCAAACGATCAGCCGACTGAGCTTGTTAAGGTTCGGTAACTTTCAGGGTTTCGACCCATTATCACGGGTTGCCTGGTCATTCGCCGGACTGGTCTCCGTTTCCGGTGTGGTCGCTGGCGGTTCGCCTGTTTCAGGATCGGACGCTTCACCGTCCTGATCGTCTTTTTCCGGATCGACCGGCGTGGCGCAGACCAGTTTGTCGCCTTCGTAAAGGTTGATCAGTTTTACCCCCTGAGTAACTCGTTTGATGGGTCGGATACCGGCGATGTCCATGCGGATCATTTTGCCCTGCGCGGTAATCATCATCAACGCATCCTCGTCATTAACGGAAAGCGCTGCCACGACCGGACCGTTACGTTCCGATGTGCGAATCGTGAATATGCCGTTACCACCGCGCGACTGTCGACGGTATTCTTCGAAAAGGGTCCGTTTTCCGTAACCGTTTTGTGTGCAGACCAGCAGCGTTTCACGCGGATCGACTTTTTCCAGGCTGACAACATGGTCGTTCTCGCCTTTCAACCGGATACCGCGGACGCCGCGGGTGGCGCGGCCCATGTCGCGCAAATTGCTTTCCGGGAAACGTATACTCATTCCGTTGTGCGTGACCAGGATCAGATCGTCCTCGCCGTCGGTTAGACGGACACCGATCAGTTCGTCATCGGGATCGATATTACACGCGATAATTCCTTCGCGCCGCGCGTTGCGGAAGGCACTGAGATTGGTTTTCTTGACGATTCCCCGCTGGGTGGCCATAACCAGGTGCTGCGTATCCTCGAAATCCCGCACCCGGATCATGGCGGCGATCTTCTCGTTTTCGCGCAGCTCCAGCAGATTGACGATGGCCTTGCCCAGCGACACACGCGATCCCTCCGGTATCTCGTAGACCTTTTTGCGGTAAAGACGTCCCGTGCCGGTGAAAAACAAGATATAATCGTGGGTACTGGCGATGAAAATATGTTGCAGGTAGTCTTCATCGCGCGTTGTCATTCCGGATATGCCCTTGCCGCCGCGGCGTTGCGCCCGGTATGTCGAGACCGGAACGCGTTTGATGTAACCGCGGTGACTGATGGTGATGACGCATTCGGTGTCGGCGAGCAGATCTTCCATGTTAAGTTCGTTTTCCGCCGCCACGATTTCCGTCAACCGTTCGTCGTCATACTGGTCGCGAATCTGTTGCAAATCGGTTTTGATGAGTTCCAGAATTTTTTCGCGGTTGGCCAGTAGATCGCGCAGGTACGATATATGCTTGATCAACGCCAGGTATTCTTCATCAAGCTTCTCACGTTCGAGTCCCGTCAACTGGTAAAGCCGCATGTCCAGAATGGCGTTGGCTTGAATTAGCGACAGGTTGTATCGCGAAATCAATTCGGTTCGCGCCATATCGCGATTGTCGGCGCCGCGAATGATTTTCACGACATCATCAAGGTGGTCGATGGCGATTTTAAGGCCTTCGAGAATATGGGCGCGCGCTTCGGCTTTGCGCACTTCGAACCGGGTGCGTCGCGTTATGACATCGATACGGTGATCGATGAAACAGCTCAGCATTTCCTTAAGGTTCATCACGCGTGGACGTCCATGGTCCAGCGCAAGTAAAATTGCGCCAAAGGTGACCTGCAATTGGGTGTGCTTGAACAGGTTGTTCAGAATGACGCGGGCCATGGCGTCGCGTTTGAGTTCGATGACGACGCGGATCCCTTCCCTGGAAGATTCATCGCGGATATCGCTGATGCCATCAAGTGTCTTTTCGCGGACCAACCGTGCGATATTGGTGACAAGCGTGGTCTTGTTGACGGCATAAGGGATTTCGGTAATGATAATCGTTTCGCGGCCCTGCTTGTTTTCCTCAATCGCAGCGCGTCCGCGAAGCTTGATATGCCCACGCCCGGTGGTGTACATTTCCCGGATGGGATTCACGCCGCAGATGATTCCGCCGGTGGGAAAGTCAGGTCCTTGCACATGTTGCAAAAGATCATCAATCCCGGCATCGGGATGATCGATCAAATGGATGACGGCATCGGTGATTTCGCGCATCCGGTGTGGCGGAATATTCGTTGCCATTCCCACGGCGATTCCGGTACAACCGTTTAGCAACAGGTTGGGCAGACGCGCCGGCAGGACGGCTGGTTCTTCGATTTCGCCATTATAGTTTTTTACCATATCGACCGTTTGCTTGTCGATATCGATCAACATTTCTTCGGCGATCCGGCGTAACCGCACCTCGGTATAACGATATGCGGCGGCATTGTCGCCATCGATACTGCCGAAGTTCCCCTGGCCGTCGACCAGGGGGTAACGCATGGCGAAGGGCTGTGCCATGCGCACCATGGTGTCGTACACAGCCGAGTCGCCGTGGGGATGATACTTACCCAGTACTTCACCTACCACGTAGGCCGATTTTTTGTAGGGCCGGTTGTGCAACAGACCAAGGTCGCGCATCGCGAACAGAATGCGACGGGCGCCCGGTTTCATGCCGTCGCGCGCGTCCGGCAGGGCGCGCCCGACGATGACGCTCATCGAGTAATCGATGTAGGAACGCTGCATTTCGTCAACAATTTGCGTTGACTCGATCGGCGCCGGAGGCTGTTCGATGGTTTCGGTCATGGTCTCATTTCTCGCTTTTTAACACATCGCCGCGCGCGGCAATTATTAGGATGATCGGCGGGCCTAGATATCGAGGTTGCGTACCAGCAGGGCGTTCTGTTCGATAAACGCCCTGCGTGGCGGCACCTCATCGCCCATCAAAACAGTGAAAATCTGGTCGGCCTTGATGGCGTCTTCAATTACCACTTTCAGGAGTTTGCGTTTGTCGGGACGCATGGTCGTTTCGTATAATTGCTCGGGATTCATTTCTCCCAATCCCTTGTAACGCTGGATCGTCAATCCCTTGCGGCTGACATCCCGGAAGACGCCCGGCATGGTGATAAGCGACGACAAGGGGTGGGCGGTTAAATCTTTCTCGATAATTTCATAGACCGGTTCGTCGTGTTTAGACAGCGGATTGCCTTCGATTCCCAGACGCTCAAGTTCGGTAATGATCTGGGATAGCGGCGTGGCCGCATAAATCTCGATCCAGCTCAGGGCGTTACCGTTGGCTTGCGCGGTGCTGTCGTCGGCCAGAATCTCAATGGGTGTGTCCAACTCGGATTCGATGGATTGTCTTAATGCTTTAAGATCGTCGTCATCGTATGCGTAATGCGTTTCCGTCTTATCGGCAATCGTCGCGGTGACGCGATACAACGGGAAACGATCGGTAGTGGGATGGCGTCGCGCGAAATAATCGGAAAACGAAATTCCCTTGTGGTTGAGGCTGTTGACGATAGTTTCCAATTCAATTAATCGTTGTAAAACTATGCCCAGGTCATCGCCACTCCATTGCTGTTGGGTAAGCTTGTTTTGCAGCATGATATCGTCCGCGCGCAATTCAAGCAGTCGCTGATTCAAGGTCTCATCGGAGTCGATATACTCTTCGTTCCGTTTGCGAGCGATCCTGTACAACGGCGGTTGCGCCAGGTATATATATCCGTTTTCGATCAACTTCGGCATCTGGCGGTGAAAAAACGTAAGCAACAACGTACGGATATGCGCCCCGTCAACATCGGCATCGGTCATGATGATAATTTTATGGTAACGCACTTTGCTGACATCGAATTCGTCGGAACCGATGCCTGCGCCGATGGCGGTGATAAGTGTCTGGATTTCCGCATTATTGAGAATCTTGTCGAGTCGCGCCTTTTCGACGTTCAACACTTTGCCGCGCAAAGGCAGGATGGCCTGGAATTCACGGTTGCGTCCTTGTTTCGCGGAACCGCCCGCGCTGTCGCCTTCGACCAGGTACAACTCGCTCAGGGCCGGGTCGCGTTCCGAACAGTCGGCCAGTTTGCCCGGCAGAGAAGCGCTGTCGAGCGCGCCCTTGCGTCGTGTAAGCTCACGCGCTCGACGCGCCGCTTCGCGCGCTCGCGACGCGGTGATGGCTTTTTCGATGACGCGCTTGGCGATGGTCGGGTTTTCCTCGAAGTACACCGTTAATTCATCGTTGACAATCGATTCGACGAGTCCCTGTACTTCGCTGTTGCCCAGCCGTGTCTTGGTCTGACCTTCGAACTGGGGATCGGGCAGTTTGACGCTGAGCACCGCCGTTAATCCTTCGCGGACATCGTCGCCGCTCATCGAATCTTTGTCGTCCTTGAACAGTCGGTTGGCGCGGGCGTAGCTGTTGATCGTGCGCGTCAGCGCGGAACGGAATCCGCTCAAATGCGAACCCCCTTCAATGGTATTGATGTTGTTGGCGTAACAAACAACCGATTCGTTGTACGAATCGGTGTATTGCATCGCGATCTCAACATCAATCGCATCACGCTGTACGTAGACATGGATCGGTTCGGGATGCAATGCCGTTTTGTTTTGATTAAGGTAAGCGACAAATTCCCGAATCCCGCCCTCGAATAGAAATGTTTCCTCGCGATTCGCCGTTTCGTCGGATAATTTGATTTCTATTCCGCGATTGAGAAACGCCAGCTCTCTTAGCCGGTTAGCCAGGATATTCCATTCGAAAACGGTCGTGGAAAAAATGGTTGAGTCCGGTAAAAACGAGATCTTCGTACCAGTTGACCGTGTTTTCCCGATGGTTTCCAGCTTACCGATGGGATGGCCCCGTTCAAACCGTTGATGATGTACGGCGCCGTCGCGGCGAACCTCGGCCTCCATCCATTCACTGAGCGCATTGACGCAGGAGACGCCGACGCCGTGCAGTCCGCCGGAAACCTTGTAGGAGTCATTGTCGAATTTGCCGCCGGCATGCAGCGTGGTCAGCACTACTTCCAGCGCCGGCTTGTGTTCGGTGGCATGCATATCGACGGGAATACCGCGACCGTCGTCGCTCACCGAAACCGAGCCGTCGGTGTTTAGCGTGACGTGAATGTGGGTGCAATGTCCTGCCAACGCTTCGTCAATACTGTTGTCAACCGCTTCGAAAACGCAATGGTGCAGTCCGCGCGTCGACGTATCGCCGATATACATCGCAGGCCGTTTGCGTACGGCCTCGATCCCTCCAAGGACGCTGATGTTTGTGGCGTCGTAACGGTCCGCTTCAGGCATGGTCACATATTCCTCTCAAATTGAAAAAGCCAACGCTGACAACCTGTAAATGATAACAGAACACCACCCCAAAAAGCAAGCTTTTTTTTGACAGCTTTTTTATGAAGATGCATCGCGATATCCGTACGTTCAGCATGTGGATACCGTCTTAAACCTGCTGGTTGTGCATCCCAATCCCGTTACAGCGGCGCCTGGGACCAACCGCGCAAACTGGCGCGTCGCGAACGGGGACTTTGGCGGCGTACAGGTCAATCGATGTCGTTGGAGAAATATTTGTAAACGATTTCTCCCGGCTTGGCCATCCCCAATTCCCGCGCGGTACGCTCGACAAAGGAAGGATCGGAAACGAAACGTTGCTGCTGCGATTCCAATCGCCGTATGGCCGACGCCAGTTCACGGTTGCTTTCCTGCATCTCCCGTACCCGTCGGTTAAGCTCGTTGTATTGGGCGTACTTTGGGGTGAACAAGGCGACGAACCCGACGACTATGCCGCCGAGCACAATCAACCAGAAGACACGCGTTATGATCAGCCAGATGGCATCCAGCCGTTCTTTCACGGCAGTCTCCGTTTATCAAGTTTAAATAACGCCGCCATAAATCGCGTTGGCGCCCAGTTGCTCTTCGATACGCAGTAATTGATTGTATTTGCACACCCGGTCGGTGCGGCACAGGCTACCGGTCTTGATCTGGCCGGCGTTCATAGCCACAACCAAATCGGCGATGGTGTTGTCTTCCGTTTCGCCGGAACGATGGCTGACTACCGACGTATATTGCGCTCTGTCAGCCATCAATATGGCATCCATGGTTTCCGTCAGCGTCCCGATCTGGTTAACTTTGATCAGAATCGAATTGGCTACGCCCATACCGATGCCCTTGGCCAGGAATTTGGGGTTGGTCACAAACAAATCGTCGCCAACCAATTGTACCTTATCCCCCAGCTTTTCGGTCAGGGTTTTCCAGCCTTTCCAGTCGTTTTCCGCCAGACCGTCTTCAATGCTGATGATGGGATATTTGGCGACCAGGTCGGCATAAAAATCCGCCATATCATCGGCGCTGCGCTTGGAGCCGTCGCTTTTCTTGAAAACGTATTTACGGGTTTTGGCATCGTAGAATTCGCTGGATGCGGGATCCAATGCGATGAACACGTTCTTGCCAGGCTTGTAACCGGCCAGTTTAATGGCTTTGACGATCACTTCCAGCGCCTGCTCATTGCTTTTGAGTGCCGGCGCAAATCCGCCTTCATCGCCGACGGCCGTACTCAGTTTCATATCTTTAAGGACATTCTTGAGGGCATGGAAGATTTCAGCGCCGGCACGTACCGCCTCGCTGAAAGTGGCAACCCCTTTGGGCATGATCATGAATTCCTGTATGTCGATCGGGGCATCCGAATGTGAGCCGCCGTTAAGAATATTCATCATCGGAACCGGCAACGTACGGGCATTGGCGCCACCCAGGTAACGATATAACGGTAAGCCGCAGTATTCCGCCGCGGCTTTGGCGGTCGCCAGCGAAATGCCCAGCATGGCGTTGGCCCCCAACTTGGATTTGGTGGGTGTCCCGTCCAGCGCGATCATGGCGTGATCGAGACCGGTCTGGTCCAGCGCGTCGAAACCGCAGATTTCCGGGAATATGACGTTGTGAACGTTATCGACCGCCTTGCGAACGCCTTTACCGCCGTAACGTTTCTTGTTGCCGTCACGGAGTTCGACGGCTTCGTTTTCGCCGGTCGACGCGCCGGAAGGAACGGCCGCCCGTCCCACAATACCGCATTCGAGACCGACATCGACCTCAATGGTCGGGTTCCCGCGTGAATCCAGAATTTCTCGTGCGACAATATCACTGATGGTGGACATCGTTTTGTTTTCTCCTCATTTATATAATGGAATATAAGTTGACGGCCATAATTGATTGCCGTTACCATAGTAAATTACGGCGCGAATTGCAAGCACGAAAGATATTGGCGAACAGGCCGGTACTTGACCGTTTCGATATTTTGCCGTAAAAGGTAACTGTTCAGGTAGCCCTGGTAAGTCAGTCATTCCTGGCTGACTTTCCTGAACTGTTTGTCGTGTCAGGCAGGAATGCCCGACTTACTTCGCCCAAAACAGGCCAATCGCCGGGCTACCTGAACAGTTGCCGTAAAAGAGGGTCTCATAGTTAATGCAACGGAGGATTTGTTATGTTGGATGAAGCACGGGAGTCTTTAATCAAGCTGCGGGAACGGTTGACCGAGATGCGGGGGTATCTTTGACGTCGAACGGCGTCAGGAAAAATTAACAGAACTGGATGCGCAGGCCGCTTTGCCCGATTTCTGGAACGATACGGATAAGGCTCGTACGGTTCTGCGTGAGGCGACACGGCAGCGGTTTGTTTTAACGCCGTACCAGGAACTGTGCCGGACGGCGGACGATGCTGAATTGATGCTGGAACTGGCGGATGACGAGAGCGATGACACGGAGCGGCGCAAAGCCGTTGCCGCTGTCAATCAAGCGTTGGAAAGTGCTGCCGGTACATTGCGCGACATGGAATTGCGCGCGTTGTTAAGCGGTCCCTTCGATGCGAACAACGCCTACCTGATGTTGCACGCCGGCGCCGGCGGCACGGAAGCCTGCGACTGGGCGGATATGTTGCTGAGAATGTATCGGCGGTACTGCGAGGAACACGGATTTGCCATGGAAATCATGGATATGCAATCCGGCGACGAAGCCGGCATCAAGAGTTGCCAGGTACGGGTCGTTGCGACCGGCGCCTATGGCTACCTGAAATCCGAACGCGGCGTCCACCGCTTGGTGCGGATCAGTCCATTCGACTCGAATAAACGGCGGCATACTTCGTTTGTTTCGCTCGATATCGTTGCCGAAATCGACGAGGATATCGAGGTTGACCTGCGCGATGAAGATTTGCGCGTTGATACCTATCGTTCCAGCGGGGCGGGCGGACAACATGTCAACACGACGGATTCGGCAATCCGCATCACTCATATCCCGTCGGGAATTGTCGTTAGCTGTCAGGCCGAACGGTCGCAGCACAAGAACCGGTCGCACGCCATGAAAATGTTGCGCGCACGGTTGTACGAATGGCAACTCGATCGTCAGCGCCGTGACATGGAAAAGTTTTACGGCGCCAAGGGCGAAATCGCGTGGGGCAGCCAGATCCGGTCCTATGTTCTGCAACCGTATACGATGGTAAAAGATCACCGCACCGATGAGTCGACATCAAATGTCAATGCGGTGCTTGACGGCCGGCTGGATTCTTTTATCGAAGCCTATTTGAAAAAAAACGCCACCGAAAACGCGCGTCAGGAGACGTCATGAAACAAGCGGCGTCCGGCAGTAAACCAGTGCGGCACGGATTACGCAGTATGACCGGTTATGGTCGCGCTGAAGCGGTTGAAGGCGCGTTCGTGGCCGTCGCGGAAATCAGCAGCGTCAATCGCCGTCAACTCGATATACGGATACACTTACCGCGTTGTCTTGCCTTGCGCGAAGTCGTTTTCAACGATCTGGTTCAGACCAGGTTGTCGCGCGGGCATGTTACGGCGTCGGTGCATTTGACGTCCTCGGATGCGATGGCAGGCGTGAACGGTTTGTCGCGTAGCCAGGCGCACGCAGCCATCGAAGCGCTGCGCGCGACGGCCGCAACGCTCGGGCTGACGGACGATTTGTGCGCGTCGCATTTATTACAATTAACGGCCGTACAACGGGATGCGCGGGAACCGCTGACGGATGCGGCGGCCGAATCCGCGGCCGTCGCCGCCTTTACGGCGGCGCTGGATGCGCTTTGCGATATGCGGGTTGTGGAAGGGACAAGGTTGGGACGCGATTTGACGCAGCGCTTGGAATCTTTGCGTCGGCGCACGGAAAGGATTACGACGCGCGCGCCGGAAGTGGCCGTTGCCTACCGCGATCTTTTGCAACGTCGTTTGGCCGAGGCGGGACATGACGCCGCGCTTGAAGACGAGGCGTTTCGCCGCGAGCTGCTGCTTTTTGCGACGCGCTCCGATATCACCGAGGAGATTACCCGTTTGCACAGCCATTTTGAGCAGGCGGCCGATTTTCTCCGATCCAAACAAGCTGTCGGACGGGCGCTTGATTTTCTGGTACAGGAGATATCGCGCGAAATCAATACGCTCGGGTCGAAAGCATCCGATGCGCGGATATCGCGCGAAGTCGTGGAATTCAAAACGGAACTGGATCGTTTTCGTGAACAGGTTCAAAATGTGGAGTAATGCGGATGAACGATAGCCTCTTCCCTTCACGTTGTTGCGAAGCGCATGGGCGGCCCCTGTTACTGGTTGTATCCGCGCCTTCAGGCGGCGGGAAAACCACTTTGTGTCGACGGTTGTTAAGTCTTTCACCAAGGATGCGATACTCGATTTCCTGTACCACGCGGGCGCCGCGCGGCGATGAAAAAGACGGCTGCGCCTATTTTTTCCTGACCCCGGACCAGTTTGCGGATCGGGTGGCGCGCGGTGATTTCATCGAGTATGCAAAAGTTCACGATCACCACTACGGAACACCACGTTCCGTGATTGAAACCGCGATCAGGGATGGATTCGACATCATACTGGATATCGACGTGCAGGGCGCTCGCGGTTTGCGCGCGACCGTAGCCCGGTTGCCGTCGGATGATCGCGTGCGGCGCGCCTATGTCGATGTGTTTGTCGAACCGCCGTCGCTGGATGTATTGGAAAAGAGGTTGCGTAACCGGGGTGAGGATGATGAGGCCGTTATTCGGAGACGTTTGCAAAATGCCCGCGCCGAACTGGCGGCGGGCAATGAATACGCGTATCGCATCGTCAACGACGTCCTTGATAAGGCAACGGAAACGCTGCGCTCGATCGTGGTTGCGGAACATCACCGCAACCTGGACAGGAAGGAGAACGTATGAGACAGGAGACCCGTGTATTGCTGGGCGTAACAGGTTCCATCGCCGCATATAAGAGCGCCGATCTGCTCCGCTTGATGCAGCGCAATGGATGGTCGGTCCGGGTTATTATGACCCGCGCCGCCACGGAGTTTGTCGGGGAACTGACGTTCCGGACGCTGTCGCGGCAGCCGGTTGCAATCGATATGTTCGAGCGTCCCGGACAATGGGAGCCGATTCATATCGCGCTGGCGCGAAACGCCGACGTTATGGTCATTGCGCCGTGTACCGCCAACGTGATTGCGAAAATTGCCAACGGGATAGCCGATGACCTATTGAGTTGTACGGCGTTGAGTGTCGAGGCGCCGCTCGTGCTGGCGCCTGCAATGAATAGCGTTATGCTTGCCCATCCGGCCACCATAGCCAATCTGGATGTATTGCGAAGTCGCGGTGTACACGTGGTGGAAAGCGCCATGGGAGATTTGGCATGTGGCACGACAGGGCGCGGGCGGATGGCCGACGGCGCCGATGTGATGGATGCAGTGCAATCGGTGCTGGCCGGACAGCACACTAGCGCGCGGAAATACGGTGCAGCGGAAAGACGGTCCGTTTAATCCGGTCAATGATCTGCCGGATGTCGGCGGAGATGGTTTCGTGCCGGCCGGCGTCGGAGAGTAGCGTGCGGTCGCGCAACCCACCGACCCAGTCGGTGTTTTCCATCATGACACCGCCCATGCCGACGCTCAGATCGTCGGATTCTTCTTCGCACAGTACGCTCCAGCACAGCGCCCAGGCGCGGACAGTTTGTGCGACGTTGTAACCGCCGCCACCCACCGCCAACACCGGTTTTCCCGTGCGTACGATACGTTGCAGCACATCGGCGTAGACATTGTTGGTTAAATGCAGGTGGGCCAGCGGATCGCCGGCTAAACCGTCCATCCCCAATTCAACGACAATAATGTCCGGTTCGTAAGCGTTTACAACGGGCCAGGCGGCTTGCATGAACGCTTCCTCGTAAATGGCGTCGAATGTGCCGACCGGCAACGGGATATTCACCGTATAGCCGAGTCCGTCACCCTCGCCGATTTCGTCCACGTTACCGGTGCCGGGAAAGAGGAAACGGCCGTCCTCGTGCATCGAAATCATCAAGACATCCGAACGGTGATAGAATGGCGCTTGAACTCCCTCACCATGGTGAACGTCAAGATCGATAAACGCCACCCGCTTGCCGTGGCGCGTCATTTCCAACATGGCAATGACCACATCATTGATGTAACAGAACCCGGCCGCGGCGCCGGCCGCGGCATGGTGATAACCGCCCGACGGGTTGAATGCACGCAGGGCGTTACCCGCCAGTAGACGGCGGGCGGCCGTCAACGTGCCGCCCGCCGCCAGACCGACGTAGCTGAGCAGTCCGGGAAAGACCGGCGTATCCGGTGTTCCCAATCCCATTTCCAGCGCGGACGGCGTCAGATCCGACGCATGTTCGACCGATCCGAGCGTATCCAGATAGGGTGGGGTATGATACCACTCGAGCTCCGCGCGCGTGAGCGCCTCCGGCGGCAGCTCTTGACGATCGGAACCCGGCAGCAGCCCCATCGTCAGCAGTCGTTCACGGGTTTGACCCGCGCGCCGTGTGTCGAAAGGACAGGCATCGGGATACCCTCCCTCGTCCAATTTCGGGCTATGGATGAAAAGGTACAATAGACTCTAATTCGGAGATTGTTTGACTAGACGAGTGCAATAATATGTCTGACATTGACGGCTTCAACCAATCTCTTTCACGCTTTTAGGTGCGTGGGGGGGGGACATCTTCAATGCCACCACCGCGGCGACCAGACAGGCTATCCCGGCCGGGATAAATGCCCAGCCCCATGCGCCCATATCTCCCGTCGCGCCGCCGAGAATCGGGCCGACGACGCCTCCGACACCATACGACAGAAAGACCCAGGGATAGTTGGTTCCGACATTTTTGTTGCCGAAATAATCGGCGGTCGCAGCGGGGAAAAGCGCGAAGTTGCCACCGAAATTGAAACCGATAACCGTCGCGCCGATAAACAATCCGATCACGTTCCCGCCTATGAAAAGAAACATCAGCATGATGACGCCCTGCAATGCGCTCATCAGCACGATCGAATACTTGCGTCCCAGACGATCGGATATTTTACCCCAGAGGATACGTCCCAAACCGTTGAAGAGGGCGTAAAACAGGCCCATGGCCGTACCGGTGGCGATAATCGCGTCGCTGTGCGACAAACCCGACTCCATTAGCGCCTCGTTGCCGAACAGGCGGATAATACCGATAATCATCAATCCGGCCGTCGCGCCGACGAAGAAAATAAAGAACAAACCCCAGAACTGAGGGGTGCGCATCATTTGTTTTTCGTCGAAATCGACGTCGCCCGAACTTCCCGTCGACGGCCCGGTCGGTGGCTCCCATCCATCGGGTTTGTAGCCGTCGGGTGGATTAATCATGGCCTTGGAACCTAAGCTGACGAGAACGGCGAACAGGATGCCGTACAGCATAAAAATCCGGTTGACATCCCAGCCCATGCCATACAGACCTTCCCAGTCGCCCGTCAGCCGGATGGGACCGAAAATAAATCCTTCGGTTAGCTTGATCCAGATCAGGGCGCCGAATCCGAATCCCGCCACGGCCAATCCTGTAATGAAGCCTTTCATATCGGGGAACCACTTAACCAGGGCGGCAATGGGGCAGACGTAGGCCAAACCGATCCCGGCGCCGCCCAGCAGGCCTACGCCCAGCAGGATACCCCAGAAACTGGCGCCGGATAAGCCGGCGATGACATAGCCGAGACCAAGCACGATCCCGCCGGTCAGCGCAACGATTCGCGGACCGGATTTTTTCTGCCAGCGTCCGGCGAACAAGGCCATCACTACGGCAAACGACAGCAATCCCAGTGCAAAGATCACCTGCGTATGGGTTTTACTGAAATCGTAAGGCGCGGACGTCAATTCGTCGGTAAATGCCGACCAGGCATAGATGGCGCCCAGGCATAACTGGATTACGATACCGCCGAGGACTACCCACCAGCGGTTGAATGTTTTAGTTTCCGGTGTTTCCGTCATTTTATATATTACTCAATAAGATTGGTGACAAAAGTTTCTGAATCCTCAAAAAAATAGTAGGGTTTCACGGTTCAAAGGTTCACTGGTTTTTCAGACTGGATGATTTCCTCAACCGTGAACCTTGAACCGTGAACCCTTTCATTATTTCTTTGCGTTGGCTGATTCCTTGACCAGATGCTCGACCACGGTCGGATCGGCCAAAGTACTGATATCGCCCAGCGCGTCGGTTTCGCCTTCGGCAATCTTGCGCAGGATACGGCGCATGATTTTACCGGACCGCGTTTTCGGCAGTCCCGGCGCCCATTGGATGACATCCGGCGAAGCGATGGGACCGATTTCGTTACGGACATGAGCCACCAGCTCTTTTTTCAGGCTGTCGACGTATTCGTGCCCGTCTTTGAGGGTGATGTAGGCGTAAATGCCCTGACCCTTGATGTCGTGCGGACACCCGACGACTGCCGCTTCCGCGACCGCGGGATGGGATACCAGCGCGCTTTCGACTTCGGCCGTACCGAGACGATGCCCGGAGATGTTGATCACATCGTCCACGCGACCCAGCAGCCAGTAATCGCCGTCCGCATCAAGCCGGCAGCCGTCACCGGTGAAGTACAGCCCTTTATACGTCGAAAAGTAGGTTTGAACGAACCGTTCATGATCGCCGTAGGTCGTCCGCATTATACCGGGCCAAGCCGATTTGATGCATAGTTTACCCGATTCGCCGACTGGAACTTCCTGTCCGTTGTCGTCGAGGATGACGGGTTCCACACCGAAAAACGGACGCGATGCGCTGCCCGGCTTGAGCGTATGCGCGCCGGGTAACGGTGTGATCATAATACCGCCGGTCTCGGTTTGCCACCAGGTGTCGACTACCGGTGTGCGACCGCTGCCGACGTTGTTGCGATACCATTCCCAAACCTCGGGGTTGATCGGCTCGCCGACACTGCCAAGCAGCTTCAAACTCGACAGATCATGTTTTTTGAAGGTTTCTTCGCCCTCGCGCATAAGCGCCCGGATTGCCGTTGGCGCCGTGTAGAACTGGGTAACCTTGTATTTGTCGACCACATCCCAGAAACGGCCGGCGTCGGGATAGGTCGGGACGCCTTCGAACATAATCGTGATGGCGCCGTTGGCCAGCGGTCCGTACACAATGTAGCTGTGCCCGGTTACCCAGCCGATATCGGCGGTGCACCACCAGACGTCGCCTGGATGATAATCGAAAATATATTTGAATGTCGTCGCCGCGTAGATCATATATCCGGCGGTAGTGTGCAAGACACCCTTGGGCTTGCCGGTTGAACCCGACGTATACAGGATGAACAGCGGATCTTCGGCATCCAACCATTCCGGCTCGCAGTCCGGTGAGGCTTGCGCCATCAGATCTTCATACCACAGATCGCGGTCGGCCTGCATCGAAACGTCGTGACCCGTCCGTTTGACGACGATCACCTTTTCGATGCTGGGACATTGCGCAACCGCCTTGTCGGCGTTGGCCTTCATGGGGATATCGGTTTTCGCGCCGCGCAATGCCGTATCCTGCGTAATCAGCAGTTTGCATTGCGAATCGTTGATCCGGTCGCGCAAGGCGTCGGCGCTGAATGCTCCGAATACCACCGAATGAACCGCGCCAATGCGGGCGCAGGCCAGACAGGCGATCGCCGCCGCCGGGATCATCTGAAGATATATGCAGACCCGGTCGCCTTTCTTGATGCCTTGCGCCTTCAGTACATTGGCGAATTTACATACTTCGGCGTGCAACTCACGATAAGTCAGCTTGGAGTCGTCTCCCGGCGTGTTGCCTTCCCATATAATTGCCGTCTGATCGCCGCGCTCGTCGAGATGACGGTCAATACAGTTCACGCTGATGTTGGTTTTGCCTCCGACAAACCACTTGATGCTGACCGGCGCCTCGAACGTGTAGTCGCGGACAGTGTTCCATTTCTGTTTCCATACGAATTGCTCGGCGATCCGACCCCAGAAACCGTCCGGATTCTTGATCGACTCATCGTACATTGCCTGATATTCGGTCAGCGATTTAACGTGTGCTTTCGCCGCCATTTCAGGGTCGGGCGCATGCGTTTGCCTGGGGGTTGCCGTTTGCGGATTGTCTGCCATGATACTAACTCCTTATTCTATGGTTTAATGGCTGTTAATGCGTTGAGAGAGGAAAAAACTTGCTTTTCTTCGTCAACAGACATATAACTATACCTGTTTTTCCAATATTGACAATCATAAAACGAGCGACCTATGTTGAAACCTTTATTTACGCCCGATTCCGTGGCGATTATCGGGGCTTCCCGAACGCCCGGCAAAGTGGGGCGCGAGATTCTTGACAACCTTATACAAGGCGGTTTTAAGGGCGATATTGTGCCGGTCAATCCGGCCGTCGATGAAATTGCCGGTTGTCGGACGTATCCCGATCTTAAAGCTTACGGGCGGCCGGTTGACCTGGCGATTATCGCCGTGCCGGCGGCAGCGGCCGAGGCCGCGGTTGAGACAGCGCTGGGATGCGGAGCCCGCGCCGTGATCGTTATTACCGCCGGTTTCAAGGAGTTGGACGCCGAAGGCGCCGAACGGGAGCGTGCATTGATACGGTTATGTCGTCAACGTAATGTTCGAATGCTGGGACCGAACTGTTTGGGATTGATCAATCCGCATCATCGCATGAATGCGTCATTCGCCAAGCACATGCCGGAGCCGGGCGGTATATCGGTCGTATCGCAATCGGGCGCCCTATGCACCGCCATTCTGGACTGGGCGGTCAGCCGCCGGCTTGGCTTGGCCAGTTTGGTCAGCATGGGGAACAAGGCGGATTTGAACGAAACGGATTTTCTGCTGGAAATGGCGCAAGACAAGAATACGCGGGTCATCGCCGGATACCTCGAGAGTATTGTCAGCGGGGATGAATTTATCAAAGCCGCGGAACAGGCAGCCAGCCTTAAGCCGGTTGTATTCTTTAAAGCCGGCACGACCCAGGCAGGGGGCAAGGCGGCGTCGTCGCATACCGGCAGCTTGGCCGGCGCCGATATCGCCTATGGCGCGGCATTCAAACGCGCCGGGGTTATTCGGGCGGAAACGTTCGAAGCGCTATTCGATTATGCCACCGCGTTTTCAATGCAGCCTTTACCGGCCGGCCGGCGCGTGGCCATTATAACCAATGCCGGCGGCCCCGGTATTATCGCCGCTGACGCGGTCGAGAATTCGGCCATGGAAGTGGGTACGCTTGCCAGTAGCACCGCGCAGGCGTTGCGCAACCAGTTGCCCGCGGCAGCCAGCGTCGGGAACCCGATTGACGTGCTGGGGGATGCCGATCCCGAACGTTACAGTGCCGCCGTTGCGGCTGCGCAGAGCGACGAGTCGATTGACGCCATTATTGTGATCCTGACGCCGCAGGCCATGACACGGCCTGTCGAAACCGCTCGCGCCGTGGCCTCATGCGCCGAACGCGGTAAACCGGTTCTGGTTTCGTTTATGGGGGGAACCGATGTGTCCGCCGGACGCGAAGCGTTGATTTCCGCCGGCATTCCCGATTATCCGGCTCCCGAACGCGCGGTTGCCGCATTGCGCGCCATGTGTGATTATGCCGACTGGCTGCGTCGGCCGCCCCGTATTATTACGCGGTTTCCTGCGAATCGCCGTCGCGTGGAGCGTTTGATTAATCGCCATGTCAAAACCGGTCAGGTGCAGATGGGGGAAGCGGCGGCCAAGTCCGTTTTGGCTGCCTACGACTTCAATGTGCCCGCCGGCCGCATCGCAACCACCGCCGACGAGGCCATCGAAATCGCCGAACGGATCGGATTTCCGGTGGTGATGAAAATCGTGTCGCGCGAGGTGATTCATAAATCGGATGTTGGCGGCGTCAAACTCAATCTTGATTCACCGGCCACCGTACGCGATGCATTCGACCTGATGATGATGCGTATCCGCCAACGTGTTCCCGGCGCCACTATCGAAGGCGCGTATATCGAGCAGATGTGCCGTAAAGGGAGGGAAGTGATCCTGGGAATGTCACGCGATCCGCAGTTTGGACCGATGTTGATGTTCGGCCTCGGCGGTATTTTTGTTGAAGTGATGAAAGATGTCACGTTCCATATCGCTCCCATTACAGAGCAGGAAGCGTTACAGATGCTTAAAAGCACCAAATCGTTTGCATTGCTGCGTGGCGTTCGCGGTCAATCTCGGGTTGATATCAGCGCCATCGCCACGGCATTGCAACGGATCAGTCAGTTGGCTAACGATTTCAAACAAATACAGGAACTTGATATCAACCCGTTTATCGTCGGGGAAATCGGGACACCGGCCATGGCGGCTGATGCCCGTATCACACTTTCGCCGCGGACGCGCCAAGGATGACGGGTTTGCATAATAATTTTTCCGAAAACAATCTACATTTAACACGCGATAGAGGTATGCATGACGGATTCCGCGAAGAAAACCACGTATGACCCGGCTTGGCAAGACAAATACGCCGATCAGGTGATGTCCGCTCAAGACGCGCTCAAACAGATTCGACCCGGTAACCGGGTGTTTCTAGGCACCTCGTGTTCCGCGCCGCAGACATTGATTGATGCCATGTGTGCTCGCGCACCCGAGTTGAGCGATGTCGAGATCGTTCACCTGCTGACACAGGGTAACGCGGCGTATGCACAACCGGCGCAGCAACGCGCCTTTCGCTTGAACAGCTTATTCATCTCCGATAATATCCGCGAAACCATTCAACGGGGCGAGGGTGATTATACACCGATTTTTCTTTCAGACATCCCGCGGTTGCTCTCCTCCGGTCAACTTCCGCTCGATGTCGCGCTGATTCAGATCTCGCCCCCGGATCATCGCGGATTATGCAGCTTCGGTATTTCGGTTGACATCGTCAAGACCGCGGCTGAAAATGCCAGTCTGGTCATCGCCGAGGTCAACCCGAATATGCCGCGAACACATGGCGACAGTTTGATCCATGTTTACGATCTCGACGTGCTGGTGCCGGTTGATACAATGCCGATCGAAGTGACGCCGCCGGAGGTGGACGCACAGACGCGGCATATCGGCGAATGTATCGCCGCCCTGGTCGACGATGAATCAACCCTCGAATTCGGTATCGGCGCCATTCCGCAGGCGGTTATCGGGTTTCTTAAGGATAAAAAAAATCTGGGGATACATACCGAGATGTTTTCCGACTCGATCATCGAGCTGATCGAAAGCGGTGCGGTAAACGGATCGCGTAAAACGCTTGACCGTGACAAAGTGGTCGCCAGTTTCTGCATGGGAACCCGTCGTTTATACGATTATATCGATAATAATCCGATGTTTTCGTTTCAGTCGACCGATTACGTCAACGATCCATTCGTCATATCGCAACAGCACAAACAAGTTGCCATCAATGTCGCCCTCGAAGTCGATCTTACCGGGCAGGTGTGCGCCGATTCTATCGGCTCGAAATTCTACTCCGGAATCGGCGGGCAACTCGATTTTAATCGCGGCGCCGCGCGGTCGCGCGGCGGCAAGGCGGTTATCGCGTTACATTCGACCGCGAAACAAGGCGCCGTATCCCGTATCGTTACCCATCTTACCCCGGGCGGCGGCGTGGTGACGACACGCGGCGATGTCCATTATGTTGTTACCGAATACGGTGTTGCCTACCTGCACGGCAAAAGCGTACAGGAACGCGCCATAGCGCTGATCGCCATTGCCCATCCCGATTTCCGCCTGCAACTGTTGCGCGACGCAATCGAGGCCAGATATATTACACCGGATATGGCGCGTGCCGAAGGGAAAATCACGATCGGGCCCAAGGAATTCCAGACCGCGATCGTGCTTAAGGACGGAACACAGATAAAATTCCGACCCATCCAGCCGACTGACGAGGACAACATGAAGGATCTGTTTTATGCCTTGTCGCAGGAAACGATCTATTACCGGTTCATGTCCCGTGCCAAACGGATTCAACGTCATGAAATCCTCGATTTCGTTTTCATCAATCACCGCAGCGATGTCGCTATCGTTGCAACCATCCCTGAAGCGCATGGCGAGGATATTATCGCCGTCGGACGCTATTACCTTGATGAAACCACCAATATGGCGGAAATAGCGTTTGTCGTACACGACGACTGGCAAAACAAGGGAATTGGAACGGCGTTGTTCAATCATCTGGCGGTGATCGCCAAACGTAACGGTATCCGTGGATTCACGGCCGAAGTCTTGCGGGGTAACCGGGCCATGCAAAGAGTCTTCGAGCATGCGACCCATGAGTTCACGCGCGTGCCGCACGAAGAATGTTTTAGTTACCAGATAATATTTTAAGTTTAAAGGATTTTTTTTCTATGAAACGCTTCAAAATCGGAGTCATGAGCGATTCGTTCCGTTTGTCCACCCGGGAAAGCTTGCGTAAGGCGGCTGGGCTCGGTGTCGATGGTTTCCAGATTTATACCGTTAAAGGCGACGTATCACCTGAAGCGCTGGATATTACGGCGCGCCGACAGTTTCGCGATTTCTGTGCTGAACTCGATCTGGAGATTGCCGCGTTATGCGGCGACCTCGGCGGCCATGGTTTTCAGGTGGCGTCGGAGAATCCCGCCAAAATCGAACGATCGCAGAAAATAGTCGACTTGGCCGTCGATCTCGGGGCGCCGGTTGTCACCACTCATATCGGTGTGGTTCCCGATGATCCCGAACACCAGGTGTATCGTCACATGCGCGAAACATGCCGCGAACTCGGCGATTATGCCGCGGCACGCGGCATCCGGTTTGCGATCGAAACCGGGCCCGAAACCGCTGTCTTGCTTAAATCGTTTCTGGACGATGTCGGTTCGCCGGGAATCGGCGTGAACCTCGATCCGGCGAATTTGGTGATGGTGACCGGCGACGATCCGGTGCAGGCCGTTTATACATTGAAGGATTACCTGATCCATACGCACGCCAAGGATGGTATCCAGTTTAAACCGTGTGATCCGGCTCTTGTATACGGTGCGTTTGCCGGCGATGAAGTACCGGGTCTGAATATGTCGGAATTGTTCAGGGAAATGCCGTTGGGGCAGGGTAGCGTGCCGTGGGATGCCTATCTCGATGCTCTCGAGGATGTCGGATACAAAGGGTTTCTCACCATCGAACGGGAAGTCGGCGATAACCCGGAAAAAGATATCCG
>PWZG01000069.1 GCA_003567575.1 PVC group bacterium
GCGACTGAAGGCGAAACGGGTTCCGATCCTGAAACGATGTCTCTCGCTTGGGGTGGGGCAAGGGACTGCCCCACCCCTACCAGCCAACGTTCTCTCATAACCGAAAAATCAGAGCGCCGCGCTCTGAGGCCAAACTTGTTTGAGAGAACCGGGTGTCGGGGTCACTTGACAGTCACTGGGCGCATATCACTTAATCGCTTGTCTGAGATTTTACACTATGGCATAATAGATTCATGACTACCGAAAAAAAATATCCGTCTTTCCTGGAGCCGTTATCCGGTGCCGCGGCGGTCGGCGTCAAGCCGAATTCGGTCGTGGACGCCGTGTGGCCGTTGCCGCTCGAACGCACCGTATCCTATGGCCGCGGTACGGCCGGGGCGCCGGACGCGATCGTGCGGGCCGGCGCCGAATTGGAACGGTACGATGAAGAGCTGGAGATTCCGATCGACTGGCATGTCAGCGTCCTTCCGGCGGTCGATGACCGTGGATTGTCCCTCGAGAACGTTCTGGCGCGCGTGGAAACGATGGCGCGCTCGCTTTATAGCGAGTATGCTTTCATCGTGACCCTGGGCGGCGAACATACGGTAACGATTCCTTTGGTACGCGCGGCGGCGGCGGTATTTGGCCCGCTGGGTGTCTTGCATATCGATGCCCATGCCGATTTGCGGTCGCAATATCAGGGGCTATCCCTGTCGCATGCTTGCGTGATGCATCATGTTCGAAGCGTGACGCCGGATACGGTATCGGTGGGGATTCGCAGTCTTTCCGTAGCGGAAGCCGTCCGCATTCGTGATGAACATATTCCTGTTGTATGGGCGAAGGACGTGGCGTGTTTGCCTGACGATACCTGGATTGATCAGGTACTGGAATCGTTGCCGGAACGTGTGTATGTGACGATCGATCTCGATGGGTTCGATCCATCGGTGATTCCCGGGGTGGGAACACCTGAGCCGGGCGGTCTTTTGTGGTATTCGGTGTTAAGGTTGCTGTACCGGGTCAGCGTCTGCCGGCGGGTGGTTGCCGCGGATATCGTGGAGGGCGTCCCGTTGCCCGGCGCGCCGGTGACGGAATTTGCCGCTGCGCGTCTGGCACTCAAGCTGATGGCCTACCGGCGGACAGCTTCCAGAACCAATGCTGTTCGCGCGGGGAGATAGACGCGTAACCGTGGCGCTGATCCCTTGCGATCGAGGCGATGATAAACCTGACCGCTTTCCAAACGCCCGAATCCTCCGAACCGCGCTTCATCCGTATCCAAAACGAGACGATATTCGCTGTCGGGCGGGAAGGGGACGGGATAGTCGCACGGCGAATGATGCGGATGGAAATTGAAGAGAAAAAGCAGTTTCCCGCGTTGAAAGAATAATTGTTTGTCATCCTCATGCTGATGCAGCAGCGCCGGATATTGTGTTTGCAGGCAACGGGCACGGCTGATGCAATGCAGCATGGCGCCATCGAAATCCGCCAGTTGCCCGTATTTCAGATCCGGCCGGTCGCGCAGACTCCATTGCCGGCGGGCATGCTGGTATGACCACTGGTTGCCCTCGCGCGGAAAATCGACCCATTCGGGATGCCCGAATTCGTTACCCATGAAGTTCAGGTAACCGTATTCGGCGGTTGCCAGCGTGATGAGGCGGATCATCTTGTGCAGGGCAATCCCGCGATCGACGGCAGGAGACCGATCATCGATACGCATGGCCGTATACATTTCGGAACCCAGCATCCGGAAAATCAGGGTTTGGTCGCCGACCAGCGCCTGATCGTGTGATTCAACATAACTGATCGTTCGTTCGTCGGCACGCCGATTGTTAAGTTCATGCCAGATTTCGTCCATCCGCCAGTTTTCGTCCGGTACATCTTTGGCTAATCGTGTCCACATATCGGGTACACCCAGCGCCAGCCGGCTGTCGAATCCAATGCCGCCGTGAGCGAGCGGCGCAGCCAGCCCCGGATATCCGCTGACGTCTTCGGCTATCGTCAAGGCATCGGGACGGATCGCATGAATTACTTCGTTGGCCAGGCGCAGATAGGTCAACGCATCGGTGTCGACGGTGTTATCGAAGTAATCATTGTATCCGCTGAACGCTTTTCCAAGACCGTGATGCATATACAACATACTGGTAATTCCATCGAAGCGGAACCCGTCAACACGGTATTCATCCAGCCAAAACCGGCAGTTGGACAGCAGGAAATGCAAGGTCTCGATTTTGCCGTAATCGAACAGCCGTGAATCCCAAAGGGGATGTTCGCCGCGCGTTCCGGCATGAAAATACAGGTGATCGGTGCCGTCGAACCGGCTGATGCCCTCGACTTCGTTGCGGACGGCATGCGAGTGGACTATGTCCATGATGACGGTTAGACCGGCGGCATGGGCGGAATCTACCAGTTGTTTGAATTCTTCCGGTGTTCCGAATCGTGAACTGAGGGCGAAGAAGTTACTGATATGATAGCCGAACGAGCCATAGTAGGGATGTTCCTGCAGCGCCATGATTTGCAGGGTGTTGTAGCCGGCCGCGACGATACGGGGCAGAACGTGTTCGCCGAATTCACGAAAGGTTCCCACGACCGGTGTCTCGCCGGCCATTCCGATATGTGTTTCATAAATCAGCGGCGGTCGCGTGCGCGGCGCGCGGAACCGGGTTTTCCAGGCATAGGGTTGCGGCGGTTGCCAGACTTGGGCATTAAAGATCAATGATTCGGCGTCCTGCACCACGCGACGCGCGAAAGCCGGTAGCCGGTCGCCGCCGCCGCCGGGCCAGTCAAGATGTAAACGGTACAAATCACCGTGTTGCAACCGGTGGAGAGGCAAGTGGATTTCCCAGATGCCGTGGTGGCTGTCGGTGCAGCGTAATGCATAGTCGGGATGCGGTTGCCAGTCGCTGAATTGCCCGACCAGATGACAGGCCGTGGCGTTGGGCGCGCGTTCCCGGAATACCCAGGAATCGTGGCGCCGGTGCAACCCGAAAAACTCGTGTGCGGCAGCGAAATCGGTCAGTGTCAAACGGCCGTTATCCGTTAAGCGGGCGGCCGTGGTCGCAGCCTGACGGTTGCGCTGCATGATCGTGTCCTGCCAGGGCTTGAGGTACGGATCGTTGCGTATCAGCAGCGGTACATCGTCGGGGCGTCCGGTTGACTTGCGCGCATTATTCGTCATGGCACCAAAGGCCGTTCCAGCATCCGCTCGTAGAGATCGATGTAGCGTTGCGCATTGACGGCATGCGTAAACGACGTCGCGGCTTCATGCATGATACGGCGTATGTTGGCGATACGCGTTTCCGGCGGCAGCCGGTGAAAGCGGATGGCCTCATCCATGGCCCAGCGTAAGCCGTTGCTGTCGTAATGCTTGAAAAGAAATCCGTTGCCGGTCTGCGCCGCGGCGTCCAGATGCCGGAGCGTATCGTGAAGACCGCCGGTATCATGGGCGACCGGCAGGGTCCCGTATTTGGGGCCGATCATCTGTGGTAAACCGCATGGCTCGAACAAGGATGGCATGAGCAAATAATCGGCGGCGGCATACGCCAGGCGTGAAAGCTTCTCGTTGAATGGACAGACAGCCACCCGGTTGTAAAAACCGTGCATTCTCACGATATCGTGGATATGCTGCTGGAACGGACCGTTGGCGACAAAGACAAACTGGATTCCGTCGGCTGTGTAGTCCCGTACTATGTCGTGCAGTATATGCGCCAGCAGTTGACAACCCTTTTGCAACGGATCGAGGCGGGATGGCCAGAAAAAAAGCGGAGCATCCGGGCGCCTTTGCAATCCTATATGTTCCTGTAGCATGTCTTTGTTTGCTCGTTTGCCGTCGATGACGGTCTCGTCATTGTAACAGCGCGCCAGTGCATTGTCGGTTTCCGGCTGGTAGGATGGACTGGGCGCGTTGAGAATGCCGATGGCGCATCCGCTCCGCCATTTGGCCGTTACTTCCCGGCGGATCCTGTCATCGATGAAGTTATGTTGGCCATAGACAATCTCGCGTAGAAAGGTAGGGCTGACGGTATTGATGAAGTGGGCCGCGAAGATACCGCTGAGCAGGAAATCGACGGGATTGCCGGAGCGGCTCTCTTCATAACTTTGCGGCGGCCAGGTGTAGTAGAGATGTTGCCAGAATTCGGCGGCATCAATTCCGTGATCCTCGATGTTGGCCAGTGTGGTTTCAAGCGAATGAATATTGTGTAACGTCATAAGACACGGAATTTGCATACGCCGTGCCATGGCCGGCAATAAACCGGTCATCCAATCGTTGCAATGAATTAAATCGGGACGCACATGCGGAATGATATTGTTGATCACTTCGCGCTGAAATGCCAGCGCCAGTTTGGGGTTCTCGCTGGGATGATCTCCGTAAACGTGGTCGCGGTAATAAAAAACGCGGTCTTCCGCCAGATGAATCCGTTCATGCGGCAGTTTCGCCTTGTACAGGCGCAGTTCCTCACTCAGAAAAGATCCGACGCATACATGGAACATCTGGCGGTAATGCGGCAGGGCAACATGGATATCGGCGCCCAATTCGAACAGCACGCTGACAAGCGCAGCCGATACGTCCGCCAGACCGCCCGCTTTGGCCGTGAGGTAGTTGGCCATGTTGCCCATGTTGTTGGGCAGATAAGTTATCTCAGGTGTCACCACCAGGATACGCGGTTTTTTTCTGTGTCTGGACGCCATGCCAAATTCCTCAGGAATGATCCGATGCCCAAATGATGTATCCCGGCTGGTTGCGAGCCCAGGCGTCGCCTTGCGGCATGACTCGCGCCGTTAGACCGAAACGGCCGGTCTGATCGCATTTGATCGTGCATTCGTACCGGTGTTTCCCATCTCCGAGATCTTCAACTGATGTCATTTCCTGTGCTCGCGCATCGCTCATGGCAGCCGATAAATGTAATGAACCGTAATAACACTGCACCACCACCTCGTTTGGCTGCAATGATCCGAGGTGGACAGTGGTCGAGACGCGGAAGGTATGACCGACGCGCAAACGTTCCGGACGCATATCGGTGGTCGGCGTTTCAATTTGAACCGTTTGCCAGTTCTGGTGAAGACGTTCTTGTCGCTGTGCCAAACCGCGCGCGGCAGTCCAGTCGTCGGCTCGCAGATCGCGGCTACGTTGGACGGCCGGTGTATAAAAGCGGGTCTCGTACTCGCGCAGCATCCGGTGACTACTGAAATGACAGAACGCCATCTTGATCGCCTCTTTCATCATGCGAACCCAGTCGACCGGTATTTGTTCTTCCGAACGTTGATAAAACAATGGAACGATCTGTTCTTCCAATAGCGCATAAAGGGCTTTACTTTCAATATCGTCCTGGAATTCGGTATCCTCGTATTCTTCGCCGCGACCGATGATCCAGCCCCTTTTCTTATCGTATCCTTCGCACCACCAACCATCCAGAACGCTGAGATTAAGCGCTCCGTTGACGGCCGCTTTCATGCCCGAGGTGCCGCTGGCTTCCTGCGGCCGTCGCGGCGTGTTCAGCCAGACATCGACGCCGTGCAGCATGACCCGCGCGATGTCGATATTGTAATCCTCGATAAAAAGGATTTTATGATTAACGCCTTTGCGTTGCGAAAAGTGGATGATCCGGCGGATCAGTTCTTTCCCCTCGTTGTCATCGGGATGTGCTTTGCCGGAGATAATCAACTGAATCGGGCGTTCGGTCGAGGACAACATGGCTTCGATACGGTCGGCATCCCTGAAAATCAGGTTTGCCCGTTTGTAGGCCGCGAACCGGCGGGCGAATCCGATCGTCAACGCGTTGGGATCGAGCGAGGTGCGCGCCTGTTCGATTTCCGTTTGCGACGCATTGCGTTCGGTCAGTTGCCGTATGTAACGCGTCCGGCTTTCACGGACCAGGCGGGTGCGGCACAACTGGCGTGCGCGCCACAGTTCGTCGTCGGGGATTTTATCGATCCGGGCGGCCATGCCGGACCTGCCGGGATGCAGATACCAGTTGGGCCCGAGATAGCGGTCGAACAGCAGAACATGTTCCGGCGATATCCACGAAGGTGTATGCACTCCGTTGGTTATATGCGAGATAGGGATCTCATCTTCTGGTTTGCCGGGCCAGATCGATTGCCACATGCGGCGCGCGACCTGACCGTGCAATTCGCTGACACCGTTGCAATCCTGTGCCATGTGCAGAGCCAGTGCCGTCATTGAAAACGGTGTTTTAGCGGGCGAATCTACCGGGCGGCCCCATGCCAGAATCTTGTCCGCGTCAACGCCCAAACGTTCCTGCAAAGGTTTCAGGTATGGCTGCACCATGTCAACGGGAAACTCGTCATGCCCGGCTGCAACCGGTGTGTGGGTCGTGAATATATTGGTGCGTCGTACCACTTCGAGCGCTGTGTCTATATCCAGGTTGTGCTGCGACATCAAATGGTGCAGCCGTTCCAGACTGATGAAAGCCGAGTGACCCTCGTTCATGTGGCAAACAGAGGGATGAATATCCATGGCGGACAGGGCACGCATGCCGCCGATACCCAGCAGAAGTTCCTGCAACAGGCGTGTTTGTTCGCCGCCGCCGTATAACTGTGCCGTAACCTTATGCAACTCGGCACTGTTTTCCGGAACATTGGCGTCAAGCAGGTATAAGGGGATACGCCCGACCTGTACCTTCCAGATCAAAGCCCGCAATTCGCCGTCGGGTACCGGAACGCTGATGGTAAGATGGTTTCCGTCTCCATCCTTGACTTCGGTCAACGGCATATTCTGTATCTCGTTCGGCGGATATGATTCCTGTTGCCATCCGTCGTTGTCCAACTGCTGCCGGAAGTATCCGTGACGATACAGCAGACTGACAGCCACCAGCGGCAACCCCATGTTTGATGCCGCCTTGAGATGATCGCCGGCCAATACTCCGAGACCGCCGGCAAATAGAGGAACGCTCTCATGAAGCCCGAATTCAGCCGAAAAATAGGCAATGACTTCGTTTTTCTCGTAGGTGAACGGCATCTTGTCGCAGGGTTTCAACACGCATTTTTGAAATCCCGTCTGCACGCGTTCAAGGTGTGCCATGAAACTGTCGTCACTCGTCAGCTCGTTCAGGTTTGCCTGCGGAATACGTTGCAGAAAAAGAATCGGATTATGGCCGACCTTTTTCCAAAGCTCACGGTCGATACGGCGAAACAATTCGATGGCATCGTAGTTCCATGACCACCACAGATTATTGGCCAGCGTTTCAAGAAAAACCAGCTTTTCGGGAATTGCCGGCGCTACTTCGAAGATTTGGATTTTGTTCATATAGCCAAGGGTGTTGATTACAGGTGGTCAAGGCGATCGATTAACATCAATAAACACGAGATAGTTAAGCCGAAAACCGCTCTTTTGTCAAGACCGCTGCGCCGGCGGTTCAGAAAAATGGATCCTCCATTGGAAGCCACCAACACTAAATTTTTCTTTCTTCTTTTTTTCGCGTGTTTGGCGTGTTTCGTAGTTTATCCTCTTCTTCTTCTGAAACCTAAGAATTTTTAACTACGAAATACGCGAAAA
>PWZG01000288.1 GCA_003567575.1 PVC group bacterium
ACTATGGGGTGCCCTGAAAGGGGTATCCCTACCACGATAGTATCGCGGGAATTCCAACTTCGGTTTTGAACTTGTATTTTTATTTTTTCTGCGCTAGGCTGCTTTCTTTAACCAGCCTTGGATACAAGGCCAATTGCGGTGAAGGGCAGTTGAAGGAATCGATGATTTCGAATCAATCGATTCCTTCGACCTAAAGAAAGGAATCCCATGACACGACGAAATTTCCATCAATACAGAGGGTTTCGCCCGCTTGCGGCGCGTGTGAGCGCCTGCATCCTCGCCGCGTCCTGGCTGGCGCATGCATCGTCCGGCGCTGGCGCCGAACCGGTTTTGCTGGTTTCGAACGGCGAACCGCGGGCGGCGATCGTGTTGCCGTCCGATCCGCACTCCAGCGAAACGACCGCCGCTGACGAGTTGCGCGATCACATCGCGCGCATTAGTGGCGCGGAACTGTCCATCCTTGCATCTGATGATGTGGTGCCCGATGGGGTTACGGCTATTCGGTTGGGCGGCGCGACGGACGCGGCGCTCGAGGCGGCGATCCTCGAGCGGGGCGACAGTCATTCCTCGTTTGCTTTGTTCGTGAATGAAACAGGCGTGGATATCCGGGGATTAAATCCAGAGGGGACATTGTTCGGCGCCTACGAATTGCTGGAGCAACTGGGCGTCCGCTGGTTTATACCGGGAGAGATCGGCACGGTTATTCCGGAAGCGTCCAGCATCGAACTTGATTATCAGCGGACCATCCAGATTCCGTCGATGGATTACCGCCGTTTCCAGTGGTTGCGCGGCGGTGGCAGCGGTTCCGGAACCTGGGTGCGGCGCAACCGGCTCGGCGGCAGCAGCCGATCGACCGGCGCCCATGGTTTGCCAGGTGAGGTGCCGCGTGGGACGCGCGGACGCCAGCATTGTCTTTCCGGGGATTATGCACCGGGCGGGATACAGGCCGTCGTCGATTATATTCGTAATTCACGTGAGCCCACGGACGCGCGGTTCTACGTCGGGATGGGACCGCTCGACGGCGGCGGATGGTGTGCGTGTGACGGATGCCGCGAACTCGACGGCGACACGTATGATCCGTTGCGCGCGGAACCCGCCATGACGGACCGGTATGTATGGTTCTTCAATCAGGTATTGGAGGCGTTGGAAGACGATTATCCGCAAATGCATATCGTCTGGTACGTCTACGGACCCACCATGTGGCCACCGGAAAATTTCGAGCCGAATCCGCGAATCGTCCACGTTTTTGCGCCAATCGACATCGACCGCACCCGCGGTATGGACAATCCCATGAGTCCGGATCGTCATATCCTGCGCCATGCGCTGGACGGTTGGGCTCAATTCGAACCCAACGAAATGTATTACCGAGGTTATTTGAATAACTTGGCTTGTTCTCAGTTTCCCTACAGCCAAATCGACCGCATACGCAATGAGATTCCGGTGCTGCACGCCAAGGGAATCAACGTGATGCGGGTGGAAGTGATTAAGCAGTCATGGGCATCAACGCCTTTATCTCCTTATCTGGCGGCAAGAATGTGGTGGGATGTGGAGTCCGATGTCGATGCCTTGCTGGAGGATTTCTACGAAAAATTTTTCGGACACGCTAAGGCGCCGATGCGTGATTATTTCGAGGGCTTGGAAGCGGCGTTCCGTGACACGCCGTATCATACCGGTTCGAGCTATTTGTATTTTCCGATCTTTGACGCCTCTCGTCGCAATACCTTGCGAGCCCATTTGGAGCGCGCCGCCGGGCAAACAAACGGCGGACGACGCGGTTGGTTCGAGCGTTTGCGCGAGACGTTGGACGTGCGCCGCGACAAACCCGAGCCTGACGATGAAACCGAATGCATTTTTTCCGAACGGGTACGCATGATCGCCATGGCGTTCCAACGCCTGGAACTGTTTCTTGACCTTATGACGGCTCGTAACCTGCATGATTTCGCCGCGGCCCAGGACATGCACGCGGAATTTATCGACCTGACCGATGTCATGATCGATAAGGGTTGGATCATTGACCGGGGACGGGGCAGTGGTGGACCGTACTTTGCGCGTTTCTTCCGCCTTCCGGTTGTTTCGGGTTACCATCGCACGGTGGAAGCCGGCGACTTGGTCAAGGGTTTGGACGACGAATGGGATTTCCTGATCGATCCGGCGAAAATCGGTGATATTGCCGGATATTACCGACCCGGCGACCTGGGTGGCAACTGGCAGCCGCTCAAGACCAGCTCGCTGAGCTGGTCCGACCAGGGACTGCACTATTATAAAGGCGAAGCCTGGTACCGGCAGACGGTGACCATCCCATCGGAATTCGAGGGACGTCCGATTTACCTCTGGTTTGGCGGTGTGGACAATGCGGCCAAGGTCTGGGTTAACGGGCAATTGCTGGGGACCAACCGCGAACCCAAACACGGACTGCCTGGAGAGGCGGGTGTGTTCCGGCCCTTCGACTTCCTGGCCACCGAGGCCGTACGATTCGGCGAAGCGAACACCGTCAGCGTCAAGGTTACCAACGACCGGCTGGCCGAACTGGGCACCGGCGGCATCGTGGCGCCGGTGATGTTCTGGTCGCCGCACGATCCCGAGTGGAAACCCTGAATCCAGCGTCGATTTGAACCTGGAATTGAACCACTCAACTACAACGAAAAGGCGCGATGTAAGATAAGATTCAATGATGCATCCCACCTATGATTTCCCCGGCGGCAATGCCGTCATCCTAGAGGTCCAGCCTGATGCGAATCCTCCCGAGATTCATTTTGCGCCGTCACCCGGCGACGGACCGGAGGCGATCTGGTTCTATTTTGCCATCGATCCCGGTGACACTGCAACGCCGCGTATTCGCTGTCTATTGCATTTTATCGAAAATCTACTCGGCAACTCGACCGGCGCCGGCACGGCAGGACTGCATCCGGTTTACCGCACCGAACGGCAGGATTGGACACGCATCGAGTCCGTCGAGCGCATCGAAATGCCGGATGGCCGCATTCTGGCCGGTTGGACGGTGCCCGGTGATGCGGGTCGGGTCGACGTGGCGCTTTCCTATCCCTACGGGACGTCGCAACGTGACGAGCTGTGCCGTGACTTGCATGGGGTCTTTGATGCCGCGCCGATCGGGCTGACGTCCGCCGGTCATGCCATCTCGCGACTCTATAATCGCGCAGGCGCAGCGGATGACGACACGCCCGGTATCTACTGTCTGGCGCGCCAGCATGCGGCCGAAGCCCCGGGCTCCTGGGTGCTGGACGGATTTTTGCGCCGGATGGCAGATGGTGGTGACCGGGCGCCTTTGGTCTGGGCCGTACCGTTTGCGGACGTCGACGGCGTATGCTCCGGTAGCGCCGGTAAAGACCGGTTCCCCTGGGATTTTAACCGTGCCTGGGGCTCGAAACGGTTTCCGACGGAACTTAAGCTGGAGATGGGTACGCATCCGATGCGACACGAAATCAAGGCGCTCCAGAACGATATGTTGCGATGGCAGACACGCTGCCGTCCCGTTCTGGTGCTGGATTTTCATGCACCGACGATTTGTAATCACAGTGGTATCTATGTCTATGTGCGCGATCTTGATGCTGAAGGCCGGCCGGACGCCGCGCATGCCCCTTGGGTGGATGCCTTTCGGCAGCGGATCGACGCACGCCTGCGAGCAGATCGCTTCGCTCGCAGCGGTCGATATCCTGGACGCTGGAACACCGCCAGGGTGGGGGATTTCGTGAATCGCGCATTGGGATTGCCGGAAATCACCTTCGAAACGCCCTACGGCGCTGCCGGTCGCGAAATGTTCACCCGCGAAACGTATCGGGCTGCCGGCTCACAAATCGCCGAGGCCGTGCTGACCAACCTTGCCAATCAATAATTCTGTGTTTTTGTAGACACGGAATCGACCCCCATGATCGTGGACTTACCCCATTTTTTTTCATCCGAAGTCAAACAACGGCAAATTCATTTGAAACGATGTGTCATTCGGTAATAACCGTAATCTTGCATCCCGTTAAGGCAGGTGATATACTCTTTTTCACGTTTTTTAAGAGATAAGAGGTCATTACAAACTGGGAGAATACAATGCAATACCGTAAATTGGGTCGATCCGGCCTGAAAGTCAGCGCGATCTCTTTGGGCTCATGGCGAACCTACGGGCAATCCGTCGATGATACCGCTACCGAAGCCTGTATGAAAACAGCTTATGAAAACGGTGTGAATTTTTTTGATGGCGCCGAAGGCTATGGTGCCGGCGCTGCTGAATCCGCATTGGGCCGCGTGTTTCAGAAACTCGGCTGGCCGCGTGATACCTTTTGTGTGTCAAGTAAAGTATATCATGGCGGGTCTCAACCCAACCAGTCGGGGTTGTCACGCAAACATATTGTCGAAGCCTGTGACGCCGCTTTGGGACGTATGGGTTTGGATTACTTGGATCTGTATTTCTGCCATCGTCCCGATCCGGATACACCGCTTGACGAAATCGTGCATGCGATGAACGAATTGATGGCACGCGGGAAAATACTTTACTGGGGCACCAGCAATTTCAAGGCGACCGATCTGTTGCAAATGTATGCGATTGCCGAACGCGACGGTCTGAATGGACCGACGATGGAACAACCGCGCCACAATATGTTGAACCCCGATCGCGTCGATCAGGAACTTGTGCCGGTCTTTGAACGCTACGGTTTGGGTACGACGGTTTATTCACCATTGGCGATAGGTATTCTTACCGGAAAATATAACGAAGGAATACCGCCGGACAGCGCAATGGCGAAGAACGAGGGGATGCGTAAACGACTTTCGGAAGCTCAACTGGTCAAGGTACGCCAATTGAGCGAAATCGCCGCCGAATTGGAAATCAGCATGGCACAGTTGGCGCTTGCTTGGTGTCTCAAGAATCCTAATGTAAGTACGGTAATTACCGGCGCCAGCCGGCCGCGGCAGGTCGAGGAAAATGTCGCCGCCGCCGAGTTTCTCGACCGGCTGACCGATCCGGTAATGGATCGGATCGCAACCGTTCTTGTCTAAACGAGGAGAAGACGCCATGTCGGAAAGTAATGTTATCCGCATCAACCTCAATACGCTGGAACGGTTGATGACCGATATCCTGACCGGAATCGGTGTGCCGGTCGAAGATGCGGCGATATGCGCCGATGTACTGTTGGCGGCCGACCATCGCGGTATCGATTCGCACGGGATCAATCGTTTGAAACCCATTTATTACGACCGGATACGTGCCGGCATCCTCAATCCTCTAACCGAGATTGAAACGGTGCGGGAAGGTCCGGCCACGGCGGTCATGGACGGACACAACGGAATGGGTATGGTGGTGGCGCGACGGGCGATGACGGCAGCCATCGAGAAGGCGCGACAGTTCGGACTGGGAATGGTTGCGGTACGCAACTCGACTCATTACGGCATTGCCGGCTATTACGCATTGATGGCGGTGGAGGCGGGCATGATCGGGATGACGGGAACGAACGCCCGTCCATCGATCGCACCCACGTTCAGTGTCGAAAACATGCTGGGTACCAATCCGCTAACAGTCGGCATGCCGACCGATGAACCTTTTCCGTTCCTGCTGGACTGTGCCACGTCGATTACCCAGCGAGGCAAAATCGAGGCGCTGGCACGCAACGATCAACCTGTCCCCGAAGGCCTGGTCATCGGTAGCGATGGATCGATTCTGACCGATGCAGATGCGGTGCTTACGGCGCTGACGCAGGATACAGCCGCATTGTTGCCGCTCGGCGGCGCCGGCGAGGAACGGGGCGGTTATAAGGGATACGGATACGCCACCGTTGTCGAAATTCTGTCGGCCGCCTTGCAAGCCGGCAGTTTTCTCAAGGCACTTTCCGGAACCGATCCCGATGGACACCGGATACCTTATCCGTTGGGACATTTCTTCCTGGCAATCGATCCGGATGCATTTATGGGGCGCGACCGATTCCGAGAGACAACCGGCAATATTCTGCGGCAATTACGGGCGGCACGTCGGGCGCCGGGCGCGGAACGGATTTATACGGCGGGTGAAAAGGAATATCTGGCCATGCAGGAACGCGAACGTACCGGTGTACCGCTCAACGCCGCGTTGCAAAGGGATGTTGAAACCATGTGCCGGGAATTGAAATTGCCGGCATTCTGACTCTTAATGCGGATCAACCGTAAGACTTATGAAATCGGGCAGACGACGATTCGTCGGCGTTCGCCTGATCCGCGGGTGGCGACGAAGGCTTTTCGTCGGCCGCAGGTTTCGGTTCCTTATCTGGCGTTTGTTGCGCCGGTGTTTCCGTCTTGGAATCGGTGGATGCTTCCGCTTGAGGGGATGCTTCCTCGTCCGCGGGCTTGCCGCTGTCAGTTTTTTTCACAGTCTCGCTGGTTTCAACAAAGTTCAGTCGCAAATTTGCCAACTGGGATTTGAGCAGGCGTTCTTCGTCTCGTTCCAGGTTACCCTCGGTTCGCGCCTCGATCATTTCGAGCATGTCAATGGCAAATGCGGCGCCATCCAGGTCGATATCCGTTTTGCCGGTCATCGGATTCACCGTCTTGCCCATGTGTTGCAGGGCGGACGAACTCATCATCATAACCAGATGCATGAAAAGCGTTTGATGCTTTTGCTTATCGCTGTCTGTCTTCTCGTTCATACAATTTCTCCTTTAACTCTTTTCACCTTTGGAATGCTCTGGTGTTGCTGATTCGGGAGTTGCTGTCGACGATGCCGGACCGTGTGCTTTCCGTTCGGGATGCGCAGGGAGAAAAGGACGGCTGAATACATCGAAAAAATCGTATCCGCCGGCGAAATCCTCGATCCGATCACTATCTGTTTTACCCAGAATTCCCTGCCGAACCAGATTGAAAACAAGATTCCCGAAGTCTTCCGTACACTTTATGCCCCAATGATGCAAAACCTTCACCGACATGGGCCCGAACGTCTCCAGGGTATACGCACGGATCCCTTCCAACAATTCGGAGGCCGAAACATGACGACCCGCGCCATCGCTGGGTTTATCCAGCATTTTGATCGTGTAATCCAATGCTTCTTTCAGAAAAATGTAAGCATCAGGGGCATAACGCGGATCCTGGCGCAGTAATTCCTGTAACGCCTCTTGAAACGTGATTTTTTGCATCAAGTTCTAACTCCTATGGGACTCGCCGACAGCTTGCAAAAAAAAATATGTACAACGCCGGTTAATTTAGCATATCGGAAAACCGATTGCAATCGCGAAATCCCGCCGGGCGCATATCGCTATCGTCGGTGTTTCAGTGTCACGGCGCTTGACCCCTGCGCGATGTTGAGTATAATGACGAATGACAAAATACCCAAATACCCACGTGTCACGGCGTAGCGCGAAGCGCGAAGACGGAAGCACGAAGGAATGACGGAAGTCCGAATGAAGAATTTCGTGACGTGCCATTGAATGACGAATGACGAAATACCCAAATACCCAAGCACGAAGGAATGACGAAGTCAGAATGCCAAATATATTGCTTGTAT
>PWZG01000605.1 GCA_003567575.1 PVC group bacterium
CACTGGCGGCGGCCAAGGCGGCGGCGCTGGCCGACCTGGAGACGGCGCTGGCGACCTATCTGGAAGAAGACTACACCGCCGAGAACTGGACGACGCTGAACACCGCCAAGACGGATGGCGACAGTGCGATTAATGAAGCGACCGATCTGGCAGGCGTGGCGGCGGCGCTGGACGCGGCGCTGGTGGCGATGGACGCGGTGCCGACGTTTGCCGAGATGCTGATGATCACAGACATCTCGCGGACATCCGAAGGCGAAGTGACGCTAGTGTTCAGGACCACCCCGTATGTTCTCTTAACTCTCGAAACCAGCACGGATCTCAAGAGTTGGACCACCATCACCACGGCGACTCCAGGCACCGAGATGTGGTCCTTCGTCCATGATTCCGCGCCGGCAACCGGTCCAAGGCGGTTTTACCGCGCATTTCTAACTCCGTAAGGCAATCAAAAAGACGTAACGCACCCAAGCAAGCAACTGTGGCCACCAATATGAATCGGAACAGGATTATTCATATTACGTTAATTGTAGCATAATAATCCTATAAATCGACAACCTGCTGCATTGTCAACGATGATCGGGTTCGTTATGATGGCGGCATGAACAAAACCATATATACCGTGAGTGGCGGTTGCGTCCTGTGCGGAACGTGCCAAAGTGTGTGTCCGGCTGACGCCGTCGAGCTTGGCACCGACGGCGCGCGAATTGCCCCGGCCCGTTGCATTGGTTGCGGCAAGTGCATGGACAACTGTCCGGTTGAAGTGATTGAACCCGAGCTGCAATCGCCGAATGAACCGTCCCATGACGGGTAACCGGAATTAACCCCAAGAAAGACAGGAGACGACGATGATTGAATTGGCCTTGGAGAAAAATCAGGTTCGCGAACCGGAACGGTTCTTACCGGTCGACGGCGAATATGACGTGATCGTGGTGGGCGGCGGCGTTGCCGGTTCGGCGGCGGGGATTGCGGCGGCGCGGCAGGGCTGCAAAACGCTGATTATCGAACGGGAAAGCGCCATGGGTGGCTTGGCCACGGTCGGTCTTGTCAACATCCCGCTGGATTTTCCGTGCGGAATCGGGCAGGAATGGTTGACCGAGCTGGAATCGATGCAGGGGCACTGGCATCGCAACAGCGATCCCGAAAAGCACAAACTGGTGCTGGACCGCATGGCCGTTCGTGCCGGTTGCGATTTGCTGTACCACACCATGGTGGTCGATGCCATTGTTCGCGATGGCGCCATTTGCGGTGTGGTGGTTGAAAGCAAGAGCGGGCGTCAGGCGCTTTTGGCCCGTCGGGTGGTTGATGCCAGTGGTGACGGCGATGCGGCCGCCTTTTCCGGCGCCGAATTTGCGATCGGTCGTGACGGCGATCCCAATCATTATACGCAAGGTTGTTCGTTGGAGTTCCGTCTTGGCGGCGTTGATTTCGATGCCTACAAGGCCAGCGACCTCAAACGGACGGATCCCAAGTGGATTCGGTTGATCGCCGAATCGGCGGAAAAAGGTTGGGCACATATTGCCGAAGTCGAGAACCATCTGAATTGGCTGACGCATTTACCCGGACGTCCCGAGCACTGTGGTCAAGATGAGGTCAGCATCTGCATCAGCCACTCGCGTCGCTGCCGGCCACTGGATAACCGGGATTTGACACGCATGTATCTTGAGGGCCGGGAACAGGCCGACGCCATGTGGCGGTTTATCAAAGCCAACGTTTCCGGCTTCGGAAACTGCTGGCTGATTGATACCGGCGCCCTGCTGGGCGTACGGGATAGCCGCCGGATTCTCGGTGAATACGTGGTTACCGGATGGGATTTGGCCTGCCGCAAGCATCATGACGATGTAATCACCATCAGCAATCACGGCTACGACATGCATGGTCCGGAAGATGTCGGCAATCTCAAGTGGATAGAAGCTGAAATTGACGGACGGACACGCTACGTGATCGGCAAGGTGACCGGATTCAGCTCAAGCGCCTTCCCTCCGGGTGGGGCGGATGTACTTTGCGATTACAAGGGCCGTACCGGCGCCGACATGGACTACGGCGATCCTTTCTACGATATTCCGTATCGGGCACTGCTGCCGGTCAAGGTGGAAAACCTAATTGTCGCGGGCCGTTGTCTTTCCGCCGATTTTCCGGGCCAGTCGGGCAGCCGCCTGATTCTGGCCTGCACCACGATGGGGCAGGCGGCTGGAACCGCTGTCGCCCAATCCCTGCAGGCGGATATCCCTCCACGCAAGCTGGATCGCAAAGTGTTGCAGCGTCAACTGATCAAGGACGGCGTCAATCTGGGTCAATCCGCGCGTCCCATTCCCGGTTTGGATACGTAAAAACATCGCTATTGAAACTGACGTTCAAAATCGGAAAACCGCGCAGTCAACCGGGCCAGTTCATTTTCCAGTGCCGCGGTTTTGGCTTCCAACGCTGACAGCCTGTCGTTTTCGGCCATAACGGCCTGACGCGCCGGTTCGACCACCACTGCAAACCTGGTGTCGTGTTGTTCAACCGGCGCGCCGCACATGAGATGCGCGTAACGGACCTCGCGCCGTCCCGGTTGACTCGGCAAAACGGTGACCAGCGGACCGTCTTCCCGGTCGGCCAGTTCCTGCACGATTGTTTGAACCGTTGTCAGATCCGGAATTTCAATCATGCGGGCGGTATGGGTACGTAATTCGCCAAGTGTTTGCGGTCCTCTTAAAATCAACTCGCACAAAATAGCAAGATGGGCATCCGGCATGGGCAAGACATCCGTCAGACTATGCCGATAATGCGGTGTACGGCTGCCGGCCAACGTCACCGACCAGGCCAGTTGCCGATCACGCAGCCGGTCCAGAGCAAGCACAACGTCCTTTTCGCCCAGATTCATGACGGGATGACGATTCGATTTCTGATTACATGCCGCAGTCAAGGCCTTGAGGGTCAGAGGATAATAATCCGGTGTCGTCATCGATTTTTCCGCCAAGCAGGCCAGAACGCGTGCATCGGTCGATTCAAGCTTTTTTTCCATGGGTTTGGTTTGCGTCGTCATATCATACTCCTTGGCGGCGATTATATTCTATTCATATGCTTTCCTTAGGCCAACAAGTTCTTGAGCACAAGTTCTTGAGTGGTTCCATAATAATCACACTTTTGTGGTTGATATGCAAGCGATTAGTGTGTATCGTTTTGCATTGTGCTTCTGCATAAGCACAAGCGCCATGGCGGCGTAAGGTGAGAACAACCTTTAATCGCATTAATACCGCTGAATTGTTGTGTTCGTTTAAGTCATATCAATCCAGCCTTCAGTTACGTTGCCGGCGCGTTTGGAAGCTATGAGCACCGCCGCGACGCAATGGCGGTTATGCCGTTGCGAATAAGGTTGCTTGACACGGTTCTTACATTCTGGCATGGTTCCGTGCCGCGGGTATGGGTAGGAAATGCAGAAGTTTTTTTGCCGTCGTGGTGTATCCGTGGCGGCGCACATTATCAGGAGGGCTTTGATGAAAATAGATCTTGAACGTTATCGTGGGTTACCGCAGTATGCAAAGGATACGGATCCCCGTCTGCATGCGTATTCGTCATATACGGACCGTTCCATCGAACGGGCACAGTTGCATGATTGTTACAAGGTGGTTGAAGAGACATGTGACTATCTTTATGGTGAATTTACGCCGACCACAACCGACTACCGTAAAGGAACCCGGCCGTTACTGGAAATGATCGTGGACAAAGTATGCGCGGGTTGCGCGGACGACCGGTCGAAGGCCATGGCGCTGGTGCGCTGGCGCCGGGCCAATATCACGCATCTCGGCAAGTGCGGCCTGGGAACAGAGGAAGAGATTTTGCTGGGCGGTTACAGCATGTGTCATGATGCTTCCCGTACCCTGATTGCACTCTGTCAAGTCGCCGGGATGGGCGCCCGGATGATTATCGGACTGAATGACGAGAATCATAACGGCCATACGTTGACCGAGATTTTCGTGGACGGCGCATGGGCACTGTTCGATCCGTCTCCGGGAATTGCCTGGCCGTATTACGAATTGCCGGACGGTTCCCTGGCGAACGGCTGGGATATTAAACAGGATCCCACCATTCCAGCACGGTGCCGCGGGGATTTCGAAAGCAAATTGGATTCCTCCGTCTTTTTCCGCGATTATCGGGTGGCCAATTATTCGATCGAGGAATCCACGGAAAACATGGCTCGCCGTTTCCTGCGGTTGGTGACCGCATTCAAGGCGCTTGACAATTACGATTATACCGGACATCTCACGCAGACACCTATCGCCTCCTTCCTCGATTTGGATCAAAGCCTTGAATCCTGGCTGGAGGATACGCTGAAGAAGACCGCAGACCGATAAGATGAACAATATCACCAGGCATACCTATCAGGAGGAGAACAAACGAATCGGTGAACTGGCGCAACGCTGGTCCGACCTGTGCCGCGAGACTGAACCTTCGGACGGCAGCGATCCGGCGCCGGCATTACGCGCGGCCCTCGATGAACTGGCGAAGATCAATCTCCATTACACACGTAAAGAGAATCAACTTTTTCCATATCTCGAAAAACATGGATTCACCGGACCATCGCAGGTTATGTGGGCATTACACGCTATTATTCCGGTCAGACGGAACGGGTTTTCCCGCGGAGTCCCGGTGTGATTGGACGCAATGTGGAGAATTGTCATCCGCCGAAAAGTCTTGATCAGGTCCGGGCGATCCTGCAGGCGTTCCGTGACGGCACGAAAAGCCGGGCGGAATTCTGGATTCAGTTTCAGGAACGCTTCCTGTATATCACCTATCATGCGGTCAGGGATGCCGGCGGTCGGTATCTCGGCACGCTTGAAGTAACCATGGATGCAACCCATATCCGGGAATTAAAGGGCGAACGCCGTCTTCTTGATTGGACGTGAAGGGGGGGCAGTTTGCAGGCTGAAGACTTCAGAACATATCGACAAACGGTTGATGGGTCTTCAACAGTTGCTCGCCCATTTGATTGACTTCGTCCCCGTTGAGATGCGAGCAAACCGGATCGAGCCGCAAGGCATGCAATGCCTTGCGGCGGTCACCTTCGAAACAGGCATCCACGACCAGGTTGAAAGCGGTTGCGAAAGGCTGGACAAAGCCGGCGATCGGTTCGGGTAACAGGCCAAATGCAAGCGGTGTGAACCCGTTCTGATCTACCCGCATGGCTGTCTCGACCACGCTGCCCATGGGCAGATTGGCGATCTGCCCGATATTCGGCAGGTTGCCGACATCGATGAACGGTTTGCCCTGTGAATGCGCGGCGATAATATCGGCCGCCGTTTCGCGGCTGCGTTGCAGATATTCCGCATCGACTTCGCATGCGATCATTTTATCCAAATGGGTAATCCGGCGGTCAAACGCAGTGTGCCGCTCCTTAATGGTGGTCCGGGTGAGTTTATACTTCTCGATATTTTTGAGGTTGCTGATGTACTGCGGGAAAAATTCGCACGTATGCCGGTCGCCGAGATAGGGCATCACTCCGGTTAACCGGAACAGTTCAGTTGCCAGCGCGCGATTCGATTTGAAGCCCATCGGGTCCGGCGCCGATTCCCGCATCAGATCGGTCAGCGTCTGGGTGAGCAGCCGCTCATTGAGGTCGGCGATGACGTCAAGGCTCTTGACTTTGGCCTCGGTGATCCAGAAGAAATGATTCAAACCCGCATAACTGACAGAGATTTCGTCTTCGCTTTCGACTTTGTAGTACTGTTTGAGAAACGTCAGGTTTTCGAACAACCCGTGACACAGTCCGACGACCGGCCCTTTGCAGATCCTGCACAATACCTGCGTCAGTGTGGTCATCGGATTGGTATAATTCAGGATCATCGCGCCCGGCGCCTGCCGGTTGATGGTCTCGCCAAGTTCCTTGAACACACCGAAATTACGGATGAAACGCGCCCAGCCACCAGGGCCGGAGGTGTCTCCAACCGTATGGTAGATGCCGTACGCTTCGGGAATCGCAATATCGTGCGCCATCGCGTCCAGTCCGCCGGTGGAAATCGTGATGACGAAATAGTCCGCGCCTGCAAACGCCGCGTCCCGCTGATCGGTCGCGGTGAACCTCGCGGGTTTCGTCAGTGTCGTGTTGAGTTTCTCAAGAAACCGTGCCACCCGTTGCGCCGCTCGCAAATCAATGTCATACAGCACGTACTCGGTTTCGCCGATCTCATCCGTCAACAACATATCCTTGACGATTTTCGGCGTCCACGAATTGCTGCCGCCGCCGATGAATACCAGTTTTTTCATCCTTTCCCTCTCCTGTTCAGTTTTGTGTCATTCCCCCGAAACGGGGGCGTGCGGATTATACTTGCACACTTGGGTTGCGGACGCAAGCCCTGGCCGGGCGCAAACGCATCTAATTATACAATGATTCCTTGTGGCGCATGTCGGCCCGACGTGCGCCGTCCGAGGTCGGTCCGGCCTGCGATGTCGCAGCGACATCACGAGGCCCCACTTGTTTTAGAGAGCCGGTGGCACGAGGGCGACGATTACGGTGGACGGTGGCAGCCGTTCGTCCTGGATGCTTTGTCGACGGTTATCGTGAACGGTGACGACATTTAGTCGTCGATGGTTCCCATATCGCGCACGCGGAGGTTGGTACGCATTATTCCCGGGTATCGCCGGATTACGATATCCTTGACCATCCATTCATCGTCGATTTTTCGGAAACTTCGGACTTGCATGCGCCGGATGCGCTCGGCGTTTGCGTTATAACCTTCCGCCTGTAAAAGCATGCGGTGCTGCCGGTCGATCCAAATCCGTACAAAATCGTACATGCCGGCTTCGTCATCCGGAGCCGCGACTTCGATTACCACGCATTCCTGGCCGCGTACCTCGTCGCGTCCGATGATTTCGCCGCCTTCCCACCACAGGAACGCCAGGCTAAGGTCGCCCCAGCTCATGGCGGTATTTCTGATCGGCGCGAAAAGGTCGGGTGGCGACGCCTCCTCGAACGTGGATCCGCGCCGGTAAAACAAATGGATACGATCGGTTTCGCGGCGGATGGTGACTTCTTCGAGATCCTTGCCGAAAGCATCGCGCAAGGTATAGCGCGCTTTGGGTGGATCATCGCCGAGATCCAGCAGGATATCGACATTGAGCATCGGTTGGCTATCCGTGCTGAGCCATCCCTTGATCCAGGTTGGTTGTCGCGGGAGCTGGCCGCGTACCGCTGCCAGCCATTGCGGAGCGGTTTGCGGTAACGGTGTGTCGGTACCGGCAAAGTTCGCGGTTTCCAAGGCATTCCCGCGGAATCCTGCCGCGAGAACGACAAGGATTATGGCTGCCGGTTTTTTGATGGTTGCAAGGTTCATATATCGCGTGCGCCGTGATAGCCCGGACCGCCGGCGCCGGTATATCCGCCCGATGCGCCGGTGGCGGAGGCGGTAACCCAGAACGCGTAGAGTTCGCCCCGATCCATCTGGAACTGGAAACAGACCGGTTGATTCTTGCGGGCGGCCA
>PWZG01000146.1 GCA_003567575.1 PVC group bacterium
GAAGGGGTTGCCGCGGTAATCAATCCTTTCGACATGTACGCGATCGAGGAAGGTCTGCGGATGAAGGGCCGTCTGGGCGGCAAAGTAACGGTTCTAAGCATGGGACCGCCCCAGGCGGAAAACGCGTTACGGGAAGCCATTGCCATGGGCGCCGACGCGGGGATACTGCTTTGTGATCGCGCGTTTGCCGGCAGCGACACGTGGGCCACCAGTTATACCTTATCCATGGCTTTGCGCAAGATTGACGACTACGACATGATTATCTGCGGCAAACAGGCAGCGGACGGCGATACGGCGCAAGTCGGCCCGGGCATCGCCGCACACCTGGATATGCCGCAGATCACCTATGTGCGTAAAATCGACGAAGTGGATGAAAACCATATCGTCGCGGAACGGTTGATGGAAACCGGCAGCGAAACGGTAAAAGCCCCCCTGCCCTGCCTATTGACGGTGGTCAAGGAACTGAACGAACCGCGACTGCCATCGTTGCGCGGAAAACTGGCATCGAAAAAAGCGGACATAATCACTTGGACCGCCGCCGACCTCGGTTGCGATTTACAGCGAACCGGTCTGGACGGATCACCGACAAAAGTTGTCAGCATTTTTACACCACCACCGCGCGGTGGAGGCGAAATCATCAGCGGCGAACCGCACGAAATCGTCGCAAGCCTTGCGGAAAAATTGCGCGATACGGTGCTGGCATCGCAAAACTGAGGTATATTGACTATGCGTGAAGAACCCATTCGTATTTTATCCGAGCCCTGCGTCAAATGCGGGATCTGTGTAAAGAAATGTCCCTACAATGCCATCGCCATGGAACGTGGCGAGCTTCCGGAAATCGACTTGGAGATATGCACCCTTTGCGGCGCCTGTGTCCAGGCGTGTCCCGTCGATGCCATTAAAATCCGCGAAAAGCAAGCCGATGCGATCGATGACGCGACGCGCGATGTGTGGGTTTTTGTCGAGCAACATGACGGCAATATCCAGTCGATCACGTATGAACTGCTGGGGGAAGGGCGCAAGCTGGCCGATACCCTGCAATCACGTTTATGCGCCGTACTACTGGGCAACGGTCTTGACGGTCAATGCAATGACTTATACCAGCGCGGAGCAGACCTGGTTTACCGGGTTGACCGACCGGAACTTGCCTGGTTCCAAGACGAAGTATACGGCGCCGTCCTGGTGGATTTAGTTAAGCGGCATCGGCCCAACATATTTTTGTGCGGCGCCACCAACCAGGGACGCAGCGTATTCTCGCGCGTTGCGGTCGCCGTACACGGCGGGTTGACGGCTGACTGTACAGGTCTGGCAATCGAAGAGGAAACCGGTCTGCTGCAACAAACCCGGCCGGCATTCGGCGGCAACATTATGGCAACCATAATAACACCCAATTCGCGTCCGCAAATGGCGACGGTGCGTCATAAAGTGTTCAAGGAAGCCGAACGCGATCCCAACCGTACGGGTAAGGAAATGGTCGAAACCGTGGCTGCCGCACTGCTCAAAAGCCGAGCGCAACGCGTGAAATTCACGATGGAAGAAGAGAGTACCGTGAATATCGCCGAAGCCAACATCGTTGTTTCCGGGGGACGGGGAATGAAGGATCCTGAAAATTTCGAGATGCTGCGCGATCTGGCCGAAGCCTTGGGGGGAGGTGTCGGCGCATCACGCGCGGCCGTGGATTCCAACTGGATACCCTACTCGCATCAGGTTGGCCAGACAGGTAAAACGGTGTGTCCGAAAATCTATATTGCCTGCGGGATCAGCGGCCAGATACAACATTTGGCGGGAATGTCATCTTCCGACATCATCGTCGCCATCAACAAAGACCCCGAAGCGCCAATTTTCAAGTATGCAACCTACGGCATTGTCGGCGACTTGTTTCAGATCGTTCCCTTGCTGACCGCGGAGTTTAAGAAGTTCCTGACCAAATGATCGGTTACGATGCATCCTGACGTTTCATCAGCCTCGGCACGGCCCTCACGGTTCCCGGCATGGAACATTGCATGGATTGTCATCGGGTCGGCGCTTTTGTTCAATTCCCTGCTAACGCGCCTGACGATGCCGGAAAACCGCGGCGTATCCGATCTGAGCGCAGCGCTGGGCGCAGTATTGCTGTTGATCCCGCTGTTATGGCTGGCCATCCGTGACCTGCGGCGGGGCGAATTGCGAATGAATGAACTGGTCGTGCTGGCTGTCATGGCGTTGCTGATACGGCAAGACCATTTTACCGCCGGTATTGTTGCGCTGTTGATGCTGGCTGCCCTGTTGATCGAGACGCGCACGGCCCAGGGAGCTCATGCAGCCATCGAATCACTGATCCGGCTGACACCGACCCGCGCCACACGCGTGGATGACGCCGGCAACGAAAGCACGGTCGCGGCCGCAACGCTGGCGCCCGGCAACGTGCTGCGCTTGCGTCCAGGAGAAGCGGCGCCCGCCGACGGCCTGGTCGTGCGCGGACGCAGCGCCATGAATGAAGCCACCATTACCGGTGAATCACTGCCCATCGACAAAGCGGAAGGCGACACCGTCTTCGCCGGGGCAATCAATTTGACCGGCGTTTTGGAATTTGCCGTTACACGCGCCGGCGCCGACACCACTTTGGGAAAAGTACGCGACCTGATTCTGAGCGCCGAACAAACCCGGTTACCCATGTTGCGGATCATGGACCGTTATGTAGGTTATTATACGCCGGTAATCTTGATGATAGCCGCCTTGACATGGGTTTTCACGGCGGACATTACCCGGGTCATCACCATTCTGATCGTCGCTTGCCCCGTTGCCGTCGTGCTGGCCACACCCACCGCCATGGTGGCCGCGTTATCCAACGCCGCCCGCCAGGGCATTCTCATCAAGGATATCGCCGACCTCGAGGCGGCAGGACATACCACAGCATTCGTACTGGATAAAACAGGAACCCTGACAACCGGTCAATTGACGGTCAGCAAATTGACGCCACTACCGGATACGGTTCCTGACGATCTGGTACGAGCCGCTGCCTGCGCCGAACAGTTCAGCAGGCATCCCGCGGCGCAGGCGATTCTGACACTGGCGCGCGAGGCCGGCATCGCCTTGGTCAAACCGACCGAATTCGATGAAGTGACCGGATTGGGCTTGCGAGCCGTAGTTGAAGGACGGACGATCCTTTGCGGACGCGCCTCCTGGTTGCGTGAAGAGGGAGTCGCCATCGACTTGGAGATCGACGACGAAACAAACATAAATGACGGCGCCAGCCGTATTGACGTGGCGATAGAAAAAAAGCATCTTGGTTGGATCGGTCTTCAGGACAAAGTCCGGCCGGAAGCCGCGGCGGCGTTAACGGCACTGCGCGAACTGAAAATCAAACGCATAGTCATGGTTACCGGCGACAGGCAATCGGTTGCCGAACGTGTCGCCGCCGATATTTCGTGCCCGGAATTCGTGGCGGAATGCCTGCCGGAAGGCAAGGTTGCCACGGTACGCAGTTTGCAAGCTGAAGGCTATCAAGTGGCGGTTGTGGGCGACGGTGTAAACGATGCGCCGGCGCTCGCCGCGGGCGATACCGGCATCGCCATGGGCGCCGCCGGCAGCGATGCCGCGCTGCACAGTTCCGCCATTGCCTTGATGAGCAACGATCTGCACCGGATACCGTTCCTGATACGGCTATCACGCGGGACGCGTCGTATCATCTTCGAAAATCTTGCCGTCGCCATGACCCTGATCGTCGGCGGGCTTGCGCTATCCGGAGCCGGTTGGCTACAACCGGTGCCTGCCGCGACATTACAAGTCGCCGGCGCCTTGATCGTCGCCTTCAACAGCGCCCGCCTATTCCGTCACGAAGAGTCAACCACCCCAACCGAACGGAGCACAACATGAATCATCTACGTTTTAACGCAACCGAAATCCTGGATATCGCCATCCGCATCGAACGGAACGGCGCCGCCTTTTATCGCAAAGCAGCCGACGCCCGGCAAGCGAACGAAGATCGCTCGTTTCTGCTTGATCTGGCCGCAATGGAAGAAGACCACGAACGCATATTTGTTGGAATTCGCGAAACCTTGCCGGATAACCCGGATAATACATTCGCGCCACCCGACGAGGAATCCGGATTGTACCTGGAGGCAATGGCTGATTATCATGGCGGCGAAGGCAACCTGCCGGCGGCCGACCAGTTGACCGGCAAAGAAACCCTGGTCGATATTATCCGTATCGCCATTGATCTCGAACAAAAATCTATCCTGTATTACGACGGGTTACGTCCCATGGTCCCTCCGGACCTTGGACGCGACCGGGTCGATCAGGTTATTACCGAAGAACGCCGGCACGTTGCGGTCTTGCAGCGGGAACTGCGCCGACTGATGTCGGCATAACAAATACCGATTCGGGCAACAAGCCGACGGGGGGAACGACTATTTCCGGAAAGGCGGCTGCCCCGTCGCTTCCAGCACGGAACGCCACAACGCCGACTCCGGGTTGATCCGTTTGCGGTGTCGCGTGGCCAGCGCAATGGGTACATGCACGAAAACATTATGCCAAAGGCCAACCATCATGTTGGTTTTCCCCGCCATGGCGGCATGCACCGCGTTATGCCCGAGGTTAAGGCAATAGATACTGTCCGAGGCATTGGCCGGCGTATTGCGAATCATATAGCTGGGGTCAATATATTTTAGCGCAACCGGGTTGCCTCGTTGCTGAAACGATTCGCTTAAACGATCGCTTAGCAACGTCCCGATATCATTGTAGACCCTGTTTCGCGGTCGTCCGTCCGGATGCGTCGCCGGTTCGGCGGTTTCTTCGAACAGGTGTTGACCGGCGCCTTCGGCCACCACAATAACGGCATGCCGCCGCGCGGCCAGACGGCGACTCAAATGCGTGATCAAGCCATGCTTTCCGTCGAGTTCAAACGGCACTTCCGGCACAAGCAGATAGTTGACGTCACCGCTGGCCAGCGTGGCATAGGCGGCAATAAACCCGCTGTCGCGCCCCATCAGTTTAACCAGGCCAACCCCGTTCAAGTAAGAACGAGCTTCAGTATGCGCGCCCTGAATCGCCGCGACCGCCGTCTGCACCGCGGTTTCGAAGCCAAACGTTTTATAAACAAATGCCAAGTCGTTATCAATCGTCTTGGGGACCCCGATAACCGACATTGTATAACGCCGTCTTACAGCTTCCTGAGCGATATCACGGGCGCCGCGCTGCGTACCGTCGCCGCCGATGCAAAACAGTATATTGATTCCGGCTTTCTGCAACGTATCGACCACAATATCGGTCGGCTGTTCGCCGCGCGACGAACCCAGAATAGTGCCGGCCTCGTTATGCACATCCGACACAGCCTGTGGCGTCAACTCCATCAGCGGGGTATGCGACGCCGGATTCAGACCGCGAAACCCGTATGGAACACCGCTGATCCGGCGCACGCCGTAATGATAGTACAACTGGTTTACAATGGCGCGAATCACATCGTTCAGGCCCGGACACAATCCACCGCATGTCACAATGGCAGCATGGACTTTTTCGGGTTTGAAAAAGAGCAAGGCACGCGGCCCGGCCTTTTCAAAAACCAACGGAACTGTTTCCTCCTCGCTGTCGTCTTCTATTTCAACGCGATAGCGTACGCGCCGATGATCATCGATAAACCGGCACGGCCCGCCATGACGTCGATAATAGGCCCGGATCGGGTTTTCCAACCGGCATTCCCCAAGCTGTTCGATGACGAAGTCGTTGATCGTCAACGATGTCGAGTTTTCCCGGATATCCATTTCGTGTCACCTTTCCATGTACTGCATAAAGTAGACAATCTGTTGTTTAGTTGCTGAGCGTAAGGGCTCTATTATCAAATACAAATAGTTCCGTTTCAACGCCAAACGGGGTGTCCGCCCCACGTGCGTTCCGCCGCGGACGGTTGCCATCCCGGCAGTTCGCCGGGCTGGCCGGGAAAACCATGCCTAATCCCCATCGTATCGCGTTCCATCCGATCACGCATAATCTGCTCTCGATCAAGCGTCTGGCGCTCGCGCTGCATCACATCGTCGGCCAACCAACCCCAGCTCCGGGACGACGACTCGCGACCAGGACCGAAAAATGAGTTCTCGTTCCGCTCCGACATCAGTTCCCGACGTTCCTGAGCGGCAGCATGCTCCGATATCCAGCTATCCAGCAGACCGCTATCCGTACGGTCACCACGGCGGCTGTCCTGGCGGCGCCGGCTTTCGCTGTCGGCGGCTGCCGCTGCCTCACGTGCCGCCCAATGCAACACCGGTGTATCATCCGGTGTGCGCAAATCGAATGCGCTCGTCAATCGCGACAGCCGTTCCGCCGCCATGGTTTCGCGAACGATCGCAATCGTGCCGCGTTGATCGTCGGGCGCCGCCACCACATCGTGCCATGCATGCAACCGCACAGCCACTGTATCAATATCCGGCTGCGGCCGTACATCATACCAGCTCACGGCAATTTGCGGCATCGCGACGCCAGCGTGGATGACAAAAACCAAACACGCAAGCGGAAACAAATAATATCGGCGAACACGGCTCATAAAAAAAACACTCGTTGGATCATGGCTAACCTTCGCTTCCATGGTTAACGCAGAAGATAATACCATTTCATGCCAGTAATTCAAACTAATTTTTCATACGCCTATCACGGCCAAAAAAAAGGCGTTTACCGCGAATCGCGGTAAACGCCTTAAGAAAAAACCCGGCGACGAGCTACTCTCCCATGGCCGATTGCCATAGTACCATTGCCGCTGGGGCTCTTCACTTCCGTGTTCGGAATGGAAACGGGTGTTACCTCCCCGCCATGGTCGCCGGGAAAAAAATGCAATTGAATGGGTAAAGAAAACAACTCGCGCCGTGGTTAAAACGGAAAAAACGATCAAGTCTCACGGCGGATTAGTACCGGTAAGCTCAACACATTACTGTGCTTACACATCCGGCCTATCAAGGTCGTAGTCTACAACCTGCCTTCAGTCCGCCTTACGGCGGAGGGAAATCTAATCTTGGAGGAGGCTTGGCGCTTAGATGCTTTCAGCGCTTATCCTTTCCGTACTTAGCTACCCAGCTATGCCGCTGGCGCGACAACTGGAACACCAGGGGTACGTCATTCCCGGTCCTCTCGTACTAAGGAATGTTCTCCTCAAATTTCCTGCGCCCACAGTGGATAAGGACCAAACTGTCTCACGACGTTTTGAACCCAGCTCACGTACCGCTTTAATTGGCGAACAGCCAAACCCTTGGGACCTTCTCCAGCCCCAGGATGCGATGAGCCGACATCGAGGTGCCAAACCGCCGCGTCGATATGAACTCTTGGCGGCGATCAGCCTGTTATCCCCAGAGTACCTTTTGTCCGATGAGCGATGGCGCTACCACTAGCAACCACCGGATCACTAAGTCCTGCTTTCGCACCTGCTCGACTTGTAGGTCTCGCAGTCAAGCTCCCTTATACCTTTGCGCTCTA
>PWZG01000250.1 GCA_003567575.1 PVC group bacterium
CATTATGCTCAACATCGCGCAGGGACCAAGCGCCGTGACACTGAAATACCGACGCAAGAGATTGCTGGCCCCCTGTCACTCCGGGCTTGTCCAAATTCCGTAATTATCGTATACTGGCCCGGATTTTCAAACCACTTATCGCGGATGAAACGAAACGAGCATGAGGGGAAGCATTAGCGCTACACGATACGATTACCATCCATCGATTTCGTTCGCGTTGCGACGGTTGGCATTGGTGGTATTGTTACTGATTCCATGCGGCGTTGCAACGGCGCGCTCAGCGCGATCCGAACGCGTCCTGGACCGGTTCGATTATGCGGGCGATACGGCGGCGCGCACGACCTGGCAGGCACGCGAATCGGCGCCGCCGGTGCGGACGGCCGCCGACGGCGGCCTTTTTTTCGATTGTCCGTTCGACAGCTTGCCGGACGACCGCTTTTACTGGGATCGTGAGGTGGCGCTGGATTTATCAGGCGACACCGCGCTGACTCTTGATCTGGCCGCCGCGCATCCGGACGCCTTCCGGTCGCTGGCGCTTTACCTGGAAAGCGGCGACGGCTGGTATATTTGGAACCGTCCTTTGCCGCGGTCCGGCCGTCAGCGTTTAACCTTGTATCGCGACGATTTCGAAACCGAAGGAACGCCCGCCGGCTGGCATCGGATCGAACGGTTGCGTTTGTCGCCATGGCGCGGGGCGCGGACCATCGATACCCGTTTACAGCTTTACCGGTTGGGCGCGTCGACGCCGCCGGTACTGTTGCTGCGCGCAACCGGATCGGTGCCGAACGACGGCGAACGGAATGCGGCGCGGCGTGCCACCCGTTATATCAGCCGTCGTTTAACGGCCTTGGGTGTCGCGCATTCGGTCATTGATGAAGACGATCTGACGCCGGCGGTACTGGCGTCAACACATGTCGTCATTTTGGGATATAACCCGGTTTTACCGGATAAGTTATACGATAAAATCGCCGCCTTTCTCGATGGCGGCGGCAAGGCGATGGTGTTTTATTCCGCCGATCAACGGTTGGCGGAACGAATGGGATTCAAACTGGACGAATACCGGGCGGCGACGGTTCCGTTGCAATGGAGCGCATTCACCTTCTCCGATTCCGGGAAATGGCAGGTGCCGTCCAGGATTCTGCAAGATTCATGGAATATCCGGCCGATACAACCGGATCGAGATGACGCCGAAATCATTGCCTGGTGGGAAAACGCCGAAGGCGAACGAACCGGCGAACCGGCCTGGGGTCTCTCTCGCGACGGAACCTGGATGACGCATATCCTGCTTGACGGCGATAATACCGCCAAGGAAAATATGCTTGCCGGACTGCTGACGCGCTGGATACCCGAGCTGTGGCCCGATATTGTAGATAATGCCATTGAAGGGATCGGCCGCATCGGTTCGCATACCACGCCGGATCGCGCCGTTGACGCCATCCGAAACGCTGCCCGCGCCTTGACCCCGGAACAGCGAAATCAGGTAGCCTGCAAACTGGACTTGGCCATCCAGTGCCGTGAGCGCGCGCAAAATGCTTCGGCCGCGGCGCGCCATGTCCAGGCATTCAGCCAGGCGCGCGCCGCCCGCCGTCTGCTGGTGGAGGCCATGGCGCTGACTGTCCCGCCGCAACCCGGCGAGTTTCGCGGCGTATGGGATCATCATGCCGTCGGCTGGTATCCCGGCGACTGGAACCGGACAGCGCGCGAATTACGGCAACACGGTATTACCGCGATCTTTGCCAATGTCGCCTGGGGCGGTCTGGCCCATTACGAGTCCGATACATTGCCCCGCTCGCCAACGCAGTTACGATTCGGCGATCAACTGGCTGCCGCGCGCGACGCGGCGCAAGCGCACGATTTGGAGTTTCACGCCTGGATCGTCTGCTGGAATCTGGGCCAGGCGCCGGCATCTTTCCGTGAACGGTTGCAACAAGAAAACCGGTTGCAACGCGATTCCCAAGGCAAAGAGCTGCTCTGGCTGTGTCCTTCGCATCCGCAAAACCGGCGTCACATGCTGCAAGTGATCCGCGAAATTGCCGCCTATCGGCCCGACGGAATACATCTGGATTATATCCGTTTTCCCGAGGCGAATGCCTGCTACTGCGATACATGCCGTCAAGCGGTCGAATCATCCTTGGGCCGCACCCTGCCGTCGTGGCCCGATGCCGCCCGCGACGGCGGGCCCGCGACAACCGCCTGGAACGCACACCGCGTGGCAATGATCGACACCTTTGTACGCCAGGCCCGGCAGATTGTCAGGGAAACGGATGAAAACATGCTGTTTTCCGCCGCCGTATTCGGCAACTATCCCGGCACGATCCGCAGTATCGCACAAGACTGGGGCGCCTGGATGGAAGCTGGTTGGCTGGACTTTGTGGCGCCGATGAATTATAGCGATAATACGGAAGAATTCAGCCGTTGGTACATTGAACAGCAAAACGGCCCGGCAGCCGGCGGCCGGCTGATACCCGGAATCGGCTTTTCATCCGGCCAGGCGCCGTTGACCGTCGACCAGGCACTGGATCAGATCGCCGCCTTGCGGCGTCTCGAAGCATCCGGATACATTCTCTTCGCGCTGGATCACGAACTGCGCGAGCAGCTTCTGCCCATGTTGCAACCGATCCCGTAATGTAATCACGCACAGGATACCAGAGAAGGAAAAAATCATGTCGACACCGAATCTGCTGTTTATTTATACCGATGAACAACGTTTCGATACGCTGGCCGCTTACGGCAATCAACAGATCGACATGCCGAACTTGAACCGGCTGGCGGAACATGCCTGTGTATTCGACCGCGCCTACGTCACGCAACCGGTCTGTACGCCGTCGCGGTCAAGCTTGTTGACCGGCCTGTATCCCCACAACAACGGGTGTACCGCCAATAATCTGTTGCTCGATCACGATATTCCGTGTCTGCCGGAAATGCTGCCGGACAACACTTACGCAACGGCCCATTTCGGGAAATGGCATCTGGGCGATGAAATGTTTCCCCAACACGGATTCCAGCATTGGCTCAGTATCGAGGATCAATACAATAAATGGTTCCGGCCCGGCCGCGACCGGGAGATCGTTTCCGACTACTGTCGCTGGGTTAAGGCGCAGGGACGCGAACCGCAAAAAGGACGCTTTTTTTCGAGAACCGAAGCCGCCGCGCTGCCGGAAGCGCTCAGTAAACCCGCGTTTCTGGCCGAACAAGCGACGCGCTTTATCAAGGAACATCAACAACAGCCGTTCTGTTTGTATGTCAACTTTCTGGAACCGCACATGCCGTTTACCGGACCGCGCGACAATCAATACGATCCGGCGCAAATTCCGTTACCCGCGAATTTCGACAGTCCGCCAACGGAACGAAACCATTTACGATACCGTATGTTTCATGCCGAGTATGCGGCCGGGGGGAAATTCGCTTGCCGCTCCAACGATCCGGACGCGATCCGCCGCCTGATCGCGCGCTACTGGGGACTGTGCAGCCAGGTCGATACCCATTGCGGCGTGATCCTTGATACATTACAAGCGTGCGGTCTGTGGGACGACACGATCATAGTGTTCACCTCCGATCACGGCGATATGATGGGCTCGCATCAATTGATCGCCAAATGCGTGATGTACGAGGAGGCTGTAAGGGTCCCGATGCTGGTGAAACTGCCCGGCCAACGGCAGCTACGCCGGATCGAGGGGCCGGTCAGCCAGGCGGATCTGACGCCTACCTTGCTTGAATTAATGGGGGTAACTCCGCCGGCTAATCTGGACGGACGCAGCCGGGCGGCTGTAATGCAATCCGGCGTGGCCGAAGTCCGGGATGACATGGTGATAGAATGGAACGGCGTCAACAGCGGTCTGGATTCCGATGACCCGCAAAATATTAAGCTGCCCGAAGCGGTAATGCATCTGGCGTCAACGCGGGAACTGACTGAAGCGGTCAAGGATCCGTTACGCACGCTGCTTTCGCGCGATGGACGCTGGAAACTGAGCGTATCCCCGTTGCGTGGCGAACATGAGCTGTATGATCTGGTCAGCGACCCCGGCGAGCGCGAAAACCGCTACGGAGAGCCCGGTCTCGCGGATTTGACGGCCGATCTGCTCAACCGTTTGCAGCAATGGCAACAACGTACCGATGACAAGGTCACGTTGCCGGATATGACGGGAAATTGACCGCCGACACGTGACGCCCCTGCTTCCTGCTTCCCGATTTCCGGAAGCGAATATTACAAAGGACTACCCCCGTTCAGCCATGCAGATTCCACAGCGTAATCCGCTTGGGATCGGTTTCGACGTGCGGTTTACCGGCCTGACTGGAGTTTTGCGGGGACAGACCGGTAGTCACCATGTCGATATTGGCGTTGGGACAACGGAACAGGCAGATGCCGCACGCCACGCATTTTTCAGGATCGATCTCGACCCGGTTGTCTTCATGCCTCCAGGCACGGGTCAGACACAATTCCTCGCAGATCTGGCAGCCGACCCCGCAGCCGCAGAACAGGCACCGGCGGGCCTCCTTAACCGCCTCTTCCCGCGATAGAGTTTGTTCGTAGAGCGTCTCGTTGTCGCGGCGCTGTTCGGGTGCAAGGCGCGGTACCGCCACTCTGGATTGCAACGGGAAATCGGGATTGCGATTCACCGCCGCGCGCGCATCCACGGCCCGGACGTCGGGCAGATAATCCAGAAACGCAGCCGTGCCGCGCAATCGACGGTCCAGTGTTGCGGCCGCCGCGTATCCCTGGGCGATCGATCGGATCACGGTCGCCGGACCCATTGCCGCATCGCCGCCGACTACCACGTCGGGACAGGCCGTCATTCCCGTTTTCGGGTCGTATTCGATGGTGCCCCACGACGTCAACGGAAGCCCGATCGCCGCCGTTTCTTCGTCGATCGCCTGACTGACCGCGGTGATCAGGGTATCGCAGGCCAGCGTGAATTCGGCGCCCTCAACCGTTTCGGGGGGGCGTCGCCCGTCACCGGCTGCCATTCCCAACACGTTGCCGCCGACCCGTAATCCGGTGATTCGCCCCTGTTGGTGAAGGATTTCCAGGGGACGGACCAGGTACATTACCCGCACGCCCTCTTCCTCCGCCTCGAAGACCTCCTCGGGAATCGAGGTCATCTCCTCCTTGCCGCGGCGGTAAATCATCATCACGTTGGGTACGCCGCGACGGATACAGCTCCGGGCGGCATCGACGGCGGTAAACCCGCCGCCCACTACGATCACCCGTTCGCCCACCGCCATCGGTTCGCCGCGATGATGCGCCTTCAAAAAATCAATCGCATAATAGGCGCGCTCCAAATCGGCGTCTTCCCCGGGGATGTTCAAACGCTTACCGGCCTGGGTTCCGAACCCGATCACGAATCCGCGGTAGCCTTCGGATCGCAGGCTGTCCAGAGTGAAATCGCGGCCCAGCCGGCTGCCGGTACGAAACCGCACGCCCAAGGCCTTGATGGCCGCGATTTCACGGTCCACCAGCGTGCGCGGCAACCGGAAGGCCGGAATCCCGTAACGCAGCATGCCGCCCGCCATCGTTTCCTGCTCGAAAACATCAACGGCATAACCGGCGCGCGCCAGTGAATGGGCCGCGGTCAATCCCGCCGGCCCCGAACCGATCACTGCCACACGGGCGCCGTGCGGTTTCGTCCGCTCGACAACCGGAGTCCAGCCTTCCGTTTCCGCCAGATCCATCACAAACCGCTTGATCGCGCGGATACGGATGGGTTCGTCCTTGACCCCGCGAGAGCATTCTCCCTCGCAGGGAAAATTGCAGACATAGCCGCATACGGATTGCAGCGGGTTCTTGCTGGTGATCTGTTCGTAAGCCTCGCGGAAACGTTCCTGAGCCACCAGCCGGACATAGGCCTGCGCCGGTACATTGAACGGGCAAGCCGCATCGCAGGGGGCCACCAAATACTTGTCCTTAAGCCGCGCGTAACCCTCGTGCAGCGTCAGCTCGGGCGCCGAGGTCACCTTGTCCACGATCCCGTCGCGCAATTCGCGCACCGATGGACTGCCGTGCTCCTTCAGATAGGTATGCAAGCAGCGGAACAATTCCGGCAGAAATCCGAACCCGTAGGCGATCGTGGCCGCGCATACGCCGAGCAGATCCGCTCCGGCCAGAATCATCTCGACGGCATCGCGCCAGGTTGTCAACCCGCCGGTCCCGATAATGAACGGATCGGCGCCGACCATGCGGCGCATCATGTAAACATCGCGTAATGCCAACGGTTTTAACCATTGACTGGTCATGCAGTAGAGTCCCTGCTCCTCCTGCAAATAGATATCGCTTTTGCCGGGCTGATCCACACGTACCGAGCCCAGCGCCAGCCGGTTGCCGACGCCGCAGACCATGTCGGCGCCGGCGTCGTAGCAAATCTTGGCGATCAGATGCTGGCGGCTGCCTTCCGGAGTAAGTTTGACGCACAGGGGAATGCCGGATTCCGCCTTGATGGCGCGAATAATGGCCTCCAGCGCCTCGGGATTCTGCCCCTGGCTGGCGCCGGTATGATGCTTGACATTGCCGGGATCGCGCGCTAATTCGACATTGAACGACATGTTCGGACAGCACATGTTTAATTCGTTGATATGCGCTCCCGCTGCTTCGAACCGTTTGGCCATGTGCACCCAGCCCTCGATATCGTCCCCGGAATAGGTAAAATTGGAAAACAGGACGAATCCCGGAATTTCGCGGCGGGCCTGCTCGATCAGGCGGCAGGCTTCATCCAGGTTCAACCGTTTCTCCGCCGTAAAATACAGCAGGCGCTGCGACGGATCCCAGCCGTAGCGAGGGCGCCGGTTGATGTACGGCGGCGGATCGAAGGTCAGCTTGCAACTGGCGCCGGCCCAGCCGAAAGCGGCGGCTCGTTTTAGCTGCTCGACCGACATGGTAGTCGGTCCGCTGGCCACCACGAACGGGTTGCGGAACCGGATACCGGCCGTTTCGACCGGCCAATCGAAATCCACGTCGTCAAACGGTAAACGGTTTAAGTAGAGAATATCTCCCAATGGCATCCCGTTGTCTCGTTGCATATTTCCTCCCCGCGGTTTTACGGACCCACTATAAATGCCGGGATTTTACCACAGGTATGGATTTTACAAAAGCCCCGCGACCTTACGTCCGACGGCAAGCGCATCTGAATTTCCCGGCATCCATGCGTGATGAAGCGGAATATCTCACCACGGAGACACTCGATCCTCTCGTTCTCTCAGACAAGTGGGGTGCCCCTGATTTTCGTGGCGAAAATCAGGTTTTTCGGGATATGAGAAAACGGAACACGATTACGGGCGACGATTACGAGACACGAGGAGGACGCAAGCAATCGTGTTGCGTAATCGTGCCGCGTAATCGTTGACCGGTTTTCCCGTGTTTTCAGACAATGGTAAAGATTACGGCAAAGACAAAGAGGCATCCGTCTACCCCTCGTCTTTACC
>PWZG01000398.1 GCA_003567575.1 PVC group bacterium
TCCGTCCGCGTTTACGATCCCATCATAAAACGGGCCCGCGCCAATCCCGTCCAAGGGTAACCTTCGCTTCGCTCCGGTTGCTTTCAGAGACATCATATCAGGCAACATGCGATAGTTCAATATCATTGTCAAACTTAGCCTGGTTCAGAAAACCGAAGAACGACAAAATCATTTTTCGATAAAATAATGAAAGGAATGGTTGGTAACTACTCGGGTCCATGGCGACAAAGATGACTTGTTGCGGTTCCCGGCAAACCCTGAAGTTTTGCTTGTCTTTCCATCCAAAGATGCTAAACTACGCTGACATATTATGTTACGCACAGCTACTTGATTCCGGCAACCCGGTTTAGGGTTGCTTTTACGGCGTGATATCCAATGGAAATAAAGCATGAAAGTAAGTGAAAGCAAAAAAAACATGGCGGTATTGCTTGATGGCGCACCGCATACGATCGAGGACATCGTGCGACAAACACCGTCCGCGCGCGGGGCGTCCACGCTTTACAAAATGCGGTTTCGCAACCTGCTGACGCGCCAAAAAAGGGATGCGACAATGCAGGGCGACGATCTGTTGCAGGATGCCGCAATGGATAAAAGGGAATGTCAATACCTGTATCGCGAAGGCGACCGTTACACGTTCATGGATCTTGAAGATTACAACCAGTTCCAGTTATCGGCCGAAGAACTCGACGGCCAGGAAACCTTGCTGATCGAGAACATGGAGGGGATTACGGCGCTCATCATCGATGAGCGGGTCTTGGCCATTGAATTACCGCCGGTAGTCGAGTTGCCGATCGCGGAATGCGATCCGTCGATGCGCGGCGCATCGGCGACATCCCGCACCAAACCGGCGCGTCTGACCACCGGTCTGATCGTACAGGTACCCGAATACCTGGCATCCGGCGAGTCGATACGCGTCGACACACGAACCGGTAAATATCTTTCGCGGGCGTGAACAAGGTGGGTGTTATTATATCCGTCGATGATCGAGCGCCGGAATGCGGCTTCGGGTTGCCGTTATCTCGTTGTAAGACAAGGCGGCGCTCAGCCATTGTTCATAGTCTCCCGCTCGCGCGACGACATCCCCCCACGGTCCGACCACCATGCTGTGGCCATAGCTAACGACACCGGTCGCCGGATTAACCCCGCATTGATTGGGCGCGACCACGAAACATTGATTCTCGATCGCGCGGGCACGCACCAGGATTTCCCAATGATCGCGACCGGTACGTTGCGTAAAATTGGCCGGAATCATCAGACAACATGCGCCTTGCGCAGCATAATCGCGATAAAGTTCGGGGAACCGGACATCGTAACAAATCGATAAACCCGTCGGCCAACCCTCGATATCGGCCATGACCGGCGTGTTTCCGGCCCGGTAAACGTCGCTTTCCCGAATCACGCGCTGATCGGGAAGCCGGGCTTCGAACAGATGGATTTTGCGGTACGTTGCCGCGATTAGGCCCCGGCGATCGAGCAACACGGAAGTATTGTAAACATCCGCGCCGTCCCGTTCCAGGATACTGCCCACCAAAATCCATACCGCGCGCCGGCGCGCCCAGTCGGAAAAGAAGCTCAAGACCGGTCCGGTCAAAGGTTCGGCGGCAGCCCGCAGATCGTCATCAGAACCGCGCACCGTAACCACCTCCGGCAACGCCAGGACATCGGCCGCCGGCGCTCGCGTCAGCCAATCCTCCAGACGCGCAAGGTTATTGCGCGACCGGGGACCGGCGCAAAATTGCAACATCGCCACGTTTAATGTGGGCCGGGGCATAGGGATTCCTTGTCTCGGGGAAACGCCAACGCTATCGTCCGGCATATTCACGGCAGCATCACTTGCGCTCGGCGATCGGAATATAGGAACGGATGTCGGCGCCACAATAAATCTGGCGGGGACGCGCAATCTTGAAGTTGTCGCCATGCACCATTTCCCGCCATTGCGCCAGCCAGCCGGGTACCCGGCCGATGGCAAACAAGACCGTAAACATGTCGTATGGTATCCCGATCGCCTTGAGAATCAAACCGGAATAAAAGTCCAGATTGGGGTAAAGATTCCGTTCCAGGAAATAGTCGTCATGCATGGCAATATCTTCCAGGCGGACGGCGATATCGAATAGCGGGTCGGAAACACCGGGCTTTTGCAACAGTTTATGGCACGCGTCTTTCAGGATTTTGGCGCGCGGATCGTAACTCTTGTAAACGCGGTGCCCAAATCCCATCAGACGCTCGTTGGATCCCTTTTTCTTGGCGCGCTCGACAAAATCGCGGCCATCGCCCCCGCTCGCGCGTATGTGTTCGAGCATGGTGATCACTTCCATGTTGGCGCCGCCATGACGCGCCCCCCATAACGCCGATATTCCCGCCGATATAACGGAATAAATATTCGAAAGACTGGACCCGGCCATGCGGACCGTGGCCGCACTGCAATTTTGTTCATGATCCGCATGAAGAATCAGGATCAATTCCACGGCGCGTACGATATCGGCATCGAGCTTATAGTCTTTTACCGGCGATGAGAACATCATATTCAGAAAATTCTCGATATACCGCAGGTTACATGACGGATACACCATCGGTTCGCCGATGGCTCGCTTATATGAAAACGCGGCGATAGTGCGCACCTGGGAGATCAGGTTGGCGATAAACTGTTCTTCCGCGACGTCATCAAGCACATCAGGCAAAGGATAAAACGTGGACAGCGACGCGACCATCGTCGAAAGAATACCCATCGGGTGCGCATGATTGGGGAATGCCCGGAAAAAAAGGCGCATATCCTCATGAATCAACGATGACTCGTTCAATTGCCGCGAGAAAAGACTTAACTCGTCACGCGTCGGTAAATCGCCGTGCAACAAGAGATAAGCTGTCTCGACAAATGTCGAGTGTTCCGCCAGCGTTTCGATCGGATAACCGCGATATTGCAGGATCCCCTTCTCGCCATCCACGAACGTCACGGAACTTCTGCATATGCCGGTATTGGCCAAACCGGGATCCATTGTGATCAACCCGGTATCATCGCGCAATGTGCGTATATCGATTGCGCGTTCACCGCGCACGCCCTTGATCACGGGCAAACGGTATGTCCGTCCGTCAAATATCAGTTTGGCTTCTTGAGAACTCATGTAAATCTCCGTTTGAGCGGCTTAAACGCCCTCTTAATACAATTTTCGTCCGCGAAAAGCAAGCTTAAAAGCCAGCCTAAAATCCGTGTTCCACGATTTTATTTGATGTTTGGGAGATGATTGGTATGATGTATCAGCAATGAGCATTGCTGACTTGCTCCAAGCAGAGGTGTTTTTTTGTCCATGGATACATTTCACGAATTCAAGACGCTATTGAGCGCGCATCCGGTTTTTGCCATTGGCCTGCTGTTGCTGGCGGGTTACGGCGTCGGCAAGCTGGTCGGCAGGTTTGGTTTGCCGGAGATTACCGGCTATATCCTTGCCGGCATCCTGGTTCGTCAAACGTTTTCCGGTATTTATCCGGAAGGCATGCGCGAGGCCTTTGCAATGATCACGGAAATTGCGTTGAGTCTGGTGGCCCTGACGATCGGCGCCGAATTTTCACTGCCGAAACTGCGTCGCATCGGCAAGGATGTCATCATCATCACGTTGGTCCAGATTTTGTTGGTATTCGCGGTGGTCAGCGGCGCCTTATGGTTGTCCGGCATGGGGTTGCCGTTTGCGCTTTTACTGGGGATCATTGCCACGGCCACGGAACCGGCAGCCACCGTGGCGGAAGTGCATGCATTACAAGCGCGTGGCCGTTTTGTGGATTATTTATTTGGTGTCGTCGCGTTGGATGACGCGACCTGCGTCGTCCTTTTTTCGGTGATTCTGGCCGTAACGGCCCGTTTGCTGTACAGCACACGGGTCGACGACAGCGCCGCCTTTATCCAAGTCCTGCGGGCTCTCAAGGAAATCGGATTTTCACTGTTGCTCGGAATCCTGGCCGGCTGGTCGCTGCACCGAATGACCCAGCGCCGAAAGGGTGCGAACGAGGTTTTGATCGTCACCATCGGCGTCCTATTCGTCACGACGGCGCTGGCCGTAGTATTACATCTTTCGCCGTTACTGGCCAATCTGGCCACGGGCGCCCTGTTGATCAATATGTCCGCCCGCAACCACCGTATTCTACGAACGCTCGAACCTTTGACACCGCCGGTTTACGCGCTTTTTTTCACGATTGCCGGCGCCAAACTGGACTTCCAGATCATGGCCGATCCCGGTCTCTTGTTGTTGGGCGGCGTTTATATTGTCTCGCGCGCCGTATCCAAGTATGGCGGCGTTTATATGGGGTGCCGCCTGCGGGGTATCCCGGCTGCGATCCGCCGGAATCTGGGCTGGTGCATGTTGCCGCAGGGCGGTGTCGCGCTGGGATTGATTCTGCTGGCGCAGACCTCACCGCTGGTGACTCGGATCGACGCAATCGAAGTCAACGAAATGCTGGTTCGCATGTTGAATATAGTTTTGATGTGCGTCATTCTCAGTGAATTAATCGGACCGCCCCTGGTGCGGATGGGCATCCAACGGGGCTGCGAGGAAAGGGCGCAAACGACATGAACTTTTTCGATATCACCCGGGAATCGGCGTGCGCCGTCAATCTGCCGGCCACCACAAGTGATGGGCTGTTCAAGCAAATCGCGCGGATTGCGTCTAAATTGCCCGCCCTACACGATATCCCGGAGACGGAGATCGTCGCCAAGTTACTGGCGCGCGAACAGCAGGGAAGCACGGGATTCGGCGGCGGTATTGCAATCCCGCATGCGCGCTTCGATCAGGCATCGGATTTCGTTTTTTTTATCGTAACCACGCGCAAAGCGATTCCTTTCAATGCCTTGGACGGAAAAAAAGTACGGGTATTTTTCGTCCTGCTCGGTCCCGGTGAACGCGTGCGCGATCATCTAAAAGTTCTGGCCACCATTTCAAACATCATTTCCCATTCCAATGTTACGCGCGAACTGCTTGCGGCCCGCACCCCGACGGCGCTATGCGAAGCGTTTCTGAGTAAACTACCCACGGATGAACAACCGCCCCGCCAGGAAAAAAGCAAGCTGTTGATTGTGATCCTTTACGAAGACGATTATTTTTATGATATTCTGGACTATTTCCTGGAAGCCGGTTTGGATGGCGCCACGATTATCGACTCCTCCGGAATGGGCCAGTACATATCAAAAATGCCGTTATTCGCCAGTTATATCGGATTCATGAACGAACAAAAAAACCACAGTCGCACCCTGTTGGTGACTGTGCCTGAAAACCGCTTATCCGCCATCATCCGGGGAATTGAATCGATTACAGGCGATCTGGACCGCAAACAGGGCGCGATGTTGATCGCCCTGGACATCGGTTTCAGCAAGGGCACCATGCAAATGGTGTAAGCGACCGCGGATATCAGCGTCGCGATAAGCGGGCAACAAAGTTGCGCATCCGTTCCATGGCAATCTTTATCTGGTCGAATTCGGTGGCGTAAGAACAACGCAAGAACCCTTCGCCGCTGGGTCCGAAGGCGCTGCCGGGCACGCAGGCGACGTCCTCCTCTTCAAGCAGTCGCAAGGCGAATTCCTGTGACGAGAGTCCGCTGTTTTCGATGCAGGGAAACACATAAAAGGCGCCGTTGGGTTTATGGCACGGTAGTCCGATATCGTTTAACGCCGATACGATATAGTTGCGGCGGCGGCGGTATTCATCGCGCATCATGCTGGTATCGCGATCGGACTGCAGGGCTTCGATGGCGGCTTCCTGGCTTAAACGCGGGGCGCAAAGCATGGTATACTGATGGATTTTCATCATCGCTTCAGTTAATTCGGGCGGCGCCGCCGCATATCCGACCCGGAACCCGGTCATGGCCCAGGCTTTCGAGAAGCCGTGGAGAAAAATGGTGCGTTCCCGCAATCCGGGACATGCGGCGATCGAGCCGCGTTCGCCTTCATAGGTTAATTCCGAATAAATTTCGTCGCTGATTACCAGCACGTCATGATCGCGCGCGAACGCTCCGATTTCCGCAACTTCCGTCGGCGTCAGGGCCGCGCCGGTGGGATTGGTCGGAAAATTGAGCAACAGCACCCGTGTCCGGGATGTCGTTTTCGCCTCGAGCATTTCGCGCGTCAGCCGAAAGCCGTTCTCACGGGACGTGGCAACCGTTACCGGAACGCCGTGCGCCATTGCGATCAGCGGTCGGTATGACACGTAACACGGCTCGTGATAGAGTACTTCGTCACCGGGATTCACAACGGCCCGAATCGCAAGATCAAGCGCTTCACTGACCCCAACCGTAATCAGGATTTCCGTTTTCGGATCGTAGCCAAGCCCGAAATTCCGGGCGACATACTCGCCGATGGCGCGTCGCAATTTCAGTAATCCCATGTTGGGCGTGTAACTTGTGGCGCCGCGATCCAGCGCAAATATCGCCGCTTCGCGAATCGTCCACGGCGTCACGAAATCCGGTTCTCCGATACTCAAACTGATAATATCACTGCGCTGACTTACCAACTCGAAAAAATCCCGGATACCGGACCGGGGAATCCGCCGCAAATGGTCGGCTACGTAATCAGGGGCTGACTTGGAGTCGTTCATCAGACGGGGAGTCCTCCATTAATACACCTTGTTTCTTGTATGCTTTGAGCATAAAATGGGTCGCCGTCGAGAGGACGCCTTCGATCGTCGCCAGTTTGGCGCTGACAAAAGTCGCGATTTCGCGCAAGTCACGTCCGCGAACCATGGCCAGCAAATCGTAGGTACCCGACATCAGATACAGAGAATCAACCTCCGGAAAGCGGCTGACACGCGCGGCGGTACGGTCGAATCCGCCTTCCCGTTCGGGGGTAACCTTGATCTCGACCACGGCCGTCACGATATCGGTATCGAGCGAATCTTCATCGACAATCGCCTGGTAACCGCGAATGACGCCTTTCGCTTCATATTCACGAATACGGCAACGCACATCGTCTTCGCTGATATCCAGCATACGTGCCAGGTCGGCCGGCGTTTCCAACGCATTGCGACACAGTAATTCCAACAATTCATCCATCATCCGTTCTCCTGTATCAATACCAACAAGGGTAATCTTCGTTTAAGGCGCACATCGCACGGCACATCGGTGGTTTCACAATGCATCATACCATTACCCGCGGGAAATTCAAGGCTGCGTTGTTTTGAATCCCAGGGCAAACACATCTTAAACGGACCGTAACCGTTCACGTGGAATGCAACGATTGTCCGATCCCAGGATTACGATAAAAGGAATCCCCGTCGTCTGCCGTAATCGTCGCCCGTAATCGTGATCCGTTCTTTCATCCCTGAAAAATCTGGGCGCCGCGCCCACGAGGCCACACTTGTCTGAGAGAACATTCGTAAACCACTGGAAAAACGAAACATAACATTTTGGTCTATCTGCCTCGAAAAA
>PWZG01000578.1 GCA_003567575.1 PVC group bacterium
CATTCCGTCCAGATCCAGGACGCCGGCCGTAATCCAAATCCGGCCGCCGCCAAGTGAAATCGACGTGCTGTAGTATCGGCCGCCGCCCCCCAAATCGAGCGGCCAAAACAGATCGCCATGCGTCGGCGGGGAACCACCGCCGCCGCGGCCGCCGTAACTGCCGCCGCCATGTCCGGAGCTTCCCTCGCGCGGCCCATCGCCGCGACCGCTGACATTGATCGAGGCGCCGGCTTCCACCGTAACGGCATTCGAGACCACCAGCCAGACCCCGTTGCTATTACCGGCGGAATGCGTGATCACGCCGTCGCTGCCGATCACGTTGACATCCGAAAAATGGTGTTCGCCATCAATCGTCAGCGTACAATTGCTGACGGTAATCGACCAGCCGGCATAACTGGTGTCACCTGCCGGAATCCAACTGTTGGTGGTAAACGTGACTTCTTGCGCGCCGGCGATACCGGTTGCCAGAAAGGCCAGCAGCGGTATCAGGCGACCGAAAAATTTACGGCTGATAGCGTGGCTTACGGAAACGGCGGCAACAATGTATTTATTGAAGCGCATGATCGGAACCTTCCAATAACAAGGGTTGAGTAACTCATATCTCTAACCAACACGGCAGGTGGCCGGCGCGTTCCTGCTTGTCATTGAGAAGGCTGCGATCGTTTTACGTGTTGCAGGCGCCAGCTTCTTGCCTTCCATAAAAATATCCAATTTGACGGTTGCCGTCAAGCCATAATCTTCGTTTTTTTTGACGCCTCGACGAGAGGTCGAGAGTGACGGGAACGCTGCCCAGTATCCCAAACGTCAACCATCACCCTGGAGACGGCGGCGTGCCGCGCCGGAGCCTCGGAGGCGGGTCCCCCGCCGTTTTCTTTCGCGCGATCTCACCCCGGTCTCCATCCGGCCGGGACCTGTCTGCCGTGGCGGCACTATAAGTCAGGCGATTACGCGACATGAGGATGGATACGAAAACGGAGCACGATTACGAGACACGAGGAGACCGCAAGCAATCGTGTTGCGTTATCGTGCCGCGTTATCGTCGTGCGATTCGGGGAAAAAAAACGGAGCACGATTACGGGCGACGACTACGGAGGGCAAGCTGATTGGGAATTCCGCTCATAGTAATCCGTAGTCGTCGCCGGTAACCGTTCACGGGTTGGAATGACACGGGTTTTGAATTCAAAACGTTTTCCTGATGCAATCGTCCGTAAACGGTTACCGTCGCCGTCGTCGTCCACCGATTCCCCTGTTCTTTCAAACATGACAAAGGCAAAGATTAAGTTAAAGACGAGGGGGCAGACGGATGCATCTTTGTCGTTGCCGTAATCTTTACCCTTAATCTGCATGGGAAGCAGGGTCTCGTCCAGCAGCCGGCCGCCTGCCCGCCCGCGGCCGTCCCGGGCCGGATGGGAAACCGTGACGACCGTGCGAAGAAACGGCGGGGGACCCGCCGTCTCCAGATGTTGGCGGAACTAATTTAGGACAGAATAATTTTCGGAAAGTTTTCGTAACCGTTCACGGGGTTGGTTTCCGTGTTCGTTGCCGTTCTGAGTGTCACGCCGTAGGCTTGGCGAAGGCGGAAGTGTCCGCGTCAGCCACGGGCTGATCCGCATGCGGCTGATAGCGGGCGAACGGCAGCAAAACCTTCGTCCTTAACGTTTGCCTGATCCAGCCGCCGGTCTTTCTCCATGCTGCCGTTCGCCCGCTGCGCGTGCCGCGGAACGGCAGCTACTGCTTACAGACGAACCTCTTGCGCAATACCCGTGAACGGTCACAAAATCAGTTCGTGCATACGATCTGAGGCCGAAGGTCTGAGCAAACCGCCACCCTTGTTATTTTCACAATACCGATGACAAAACCATGACATGTATCCGTCATAATATACTTCAGAGATTGACGAATGGCTTCGCCCTCTGCCAGCGGGAGATGCTGAACGGTCGGGTTGGCAACAAAACGTTTTCTTGTTTTTTATGGCAGACACGCTGGATTAAGGCCCTATGAAAGGACTCGTATCATGAACATACTACTGCTAAACCCGGAATTTCCCGACACATTCTGGAGTTATAAACACGCCTTGAGCTTCACCGGTAAACGCGCGGCGTTTCCGCCGCTGGGGCTGGCGACCATTGCCGCTCTGCTACCCGCCGAATGGGATATACGGATCGTCGACATGAATGTGACGAATCTGCACACGCGCGATCTGGAGTGGGCCGACTACGCCTTCATCGGCGCCATGACCGTTCAGCGCGATGCCGCGCGTCGTCTGATCTCGCGCTGTAACGCGTCGGATCTGCCGGTCGTGGCGGGTGGCCCGCTGTTTACGATGGAACACGAATCGTTCGACGGCGTAGCGCATTTCGTCCTTAACGAAGCCGAGATCACGTTGCCGCGATTTCTCGAAGATCTGGCAAACGAACGGGCACTGCCGGTTTATGCCTCGGAAGATTTTGCGGACATGACACAGACCCCCACCCCGCGTTGGGACAAGATTTCCCTGAAATCCTATCATGCCATGAGCATACAATATTCGCGGGGTTGCCCGTTCAACTGCGATTTCTGCAATATCACCTCGCTGCTGGGACACCAGGTAAGAATCAAGCGTACGGCACAGATTGTTGCCGAACTCGATGCGCTTTACGACAGCGGCTGGCGCGGACGGATGTTTTTCGTGGACGACAATTTCATCGGCAACAAACGCCGTCTCAAGAACGATCTTCTGCCGGCGCTGATTGAATGGCGCCGTACCCGCAAAGGCGTTGTCTTCCAGACTGAAGCATCCATCGATCTGGCCGATGACGAATCGCTGATGACCCTGATGCGCGATGCGGGTTTCGACACGGTCTTTATCGGGATCGAAACTCCGGATGAAGCGGCGCTGTCCGAATGCGGTAAAAAACAGAACACCCACCGCGACCTGGTGGCGGATGTCCATAAGATCCAACGCGCGGGGATGCAGGTACAAGGCGGATTTATCGTCGGATTCGACTGCGACGAGGCCTCCGTATTTCAACGGCAAATCGATTTCATTCAGAAGAGCGGCATTGTTACGGCAATGGTCGGTCTGCTGCAAGCGCCCCAGGGTACGCGCCTATATCAACGCATGGCCAAACTGGGACGGTTACGGGGTAACGCTTCAGGGGATAACGTCGAAGGCACCACCAATATACAGCCGGTCATGGATTTCGATCGTCTGCATGCCGGGTATACCGAAATATTACATCATATCTATACACCGCGAAATTATTACCGGCGTATCCGAACCCTGTTGCGCGAAACGCCGCGACCGAAATTTCATCGCGCATGCAGCTCATCGGATATCAAGGCGGTGCTGCGTTCACTCTACCGTCTGGGTATTCTGGGCAAGGAACGTCTGCACTACTGGCATCTGCTGGCCTGGACATTCGCGCGGCGGCCGAGTTTGCTGCCGCTGGCGATCACGCTTGCTATTTCCGGATATCATTATCGCATGGTATGCGAACAGCATATCCGCTGAAATCGCTTAACAGTGCATACCGCCGTCCATCAATATGTTTTCACCGGTGATATATTTGGATCCCTCGCCGGCAAGGAACACGACCACGCCCTTGATATCATCGTCCACCGCCAGCCGTCCGATCATGACTTTTTTGCTGTAATTTTGCACAAAACGTTGCGGCTGATTGGGCGCCCGTAACCCGCCGGGGCTGATACAGTTGGCACGGATACGACGGTCCGCCAACACATGCGCCAGATAACGGGTGAAATTGATCATGCCCGCGCGATGAAAAAAATAGTCGGGCGACGGATTGCCCATGTCCGTCCCTTCGTAATTCGACAGATCCGGCCCGAACATTCCCATCATGGACGCGATATTGACGATCGTCCCGCCGCCGCGTTGCGCGATCAAATCGGCCATGGCACGGGTTATATCCATCATGCCGACAACGTTTACCTGCATTGACAAGGCAAGATCGTTGAGCCGGAATCCGTCCCATCCGCCCGATACCGGACGCGCCACGGCGTTATTGACGAACACATCCAGTCCGCCGAAATCGGCGACAATATTCGCTTTCAGGGCGGCGACGGACTCGGGGTCGGCCTGATCCAGTTTGCGGGCATGAACATCCAGACCGCGATCCCGCATCGTCTGCGCAAACGCGTCACCAGCCTCAAGATTACGCGAGGCCGTAATCACGCGGGCATCGGCTTCGGCCAAACCTTCGACAATGCAGCGCCCGTACTTACCGGCGCCGCCAGTGACCAGCGCCACTTTGTTTTTTAAACTTAACAATTCTTTCGTATGCATTTGATCTCCTTCCCTTGTCAGCACTGCGTACCGACTTGCAGACGGGCGGTTTCGGTTTGTCCCGCGGCGAGCCAGCGAACGCCAGAAACGGTATTGAGCGCATTGGGAACGCCCATCCAGGGTTCGACACAGAAAAACGGCTTGTCGGGCATGGTATAAAGCTGGACGTATGGAAACCTATCCGCATCCGTCGCGCTGTCGGCGCGAAGATGCAATTGAAAACCGTCAGGGAACAAAAGGCTTGCCTTTTTGTCGTCTCCCATTTGGATCAATTGTTCGTTGATCGCCGGATCGGTGACAGCCGCCGGAAAATCCGGTATCTCCGGTTTTACGCCGGCGATATCGGTCAGTTGCGCGTTGTACGCCAGCGCCCGTTGCGGCGACAAGGCGACGCGGACCCCGGATTTCCCGCCATCCGGCGGCGGGGTTTGGAAATATGGATGAAATCCGGCGTAGTACGGTAGCGGCCGGTCGCCGCGATTACGGTATTGCTGTTCGCAGACGAGTATGCTTGGTTCGACGCGAAAGGTCAGCCGGACGCTGAACGCGAACGGGTACTGTTCACGGGTCTGTTCGGTATCGCTCAGTTCCATCGTCAACTCGGCGGGATCGTCGTGCGCCACGACCTGCCATGGCATCCGATGGGCGAATCCATGGATTTTCAGCGTGTACCGCCGCGCATCGTATAGATAGGTTTCCGGTTGCCCGCCGCGTTCAAGCCTGCCGCAGATGGGAAACAGGAACGGTAAACCGCCGCGTGTCTGATCCGTGTCCCGATCCCAGAAGTAGTCATGTTGGAAAAGTGATTCCCGCGGGCCAGCGGGCGACGGCAATACGAGTGAACTGCCGATGGCGCCAAACTCCGGCACAAACGTGGCGCGCGTCACGCCGTCGCCGGCGTCGATCGTCCACGTGGTAACACCCTTCATCGTTTCTTTAACGGCCATGTTTCATGTCTCCTTACGGTGTTGATGCATCGGATGGGAAATTGTTCCCATCGCATTGACGCCGCAACCGCCGGTAGCGCACCCCGGCTTCCTGCAAGAGGTTGCGACTCTGTTCGTTAAAAGCGTATTCCTCTTCGTAAACCACTTCGATAATCCCGCCGTTGATGATCATTTTCGTGCATAACAGGCAGGGACTGCACGTGCTGTACAACGTCGCTTCGCGGATGGCAATCCCGTGGTAGGCGGCTTGGGTAATGGCGTTTTCCTCGGCATGCGAACAGATGCATTCGCCAAGACCGGAACCGGACACACCCTTGCCGGCACAACGTGAACAACCACCCTCGAAACAGTTGACAACGCCGCGCGGCGTCCCGTTGTAACCGGTCGATATGATACGACGGTCTTTGACGATAACCGCCGCCACCCGACGACGGAGGCAATTCCCGCGCGAGGATACCACGTGCGCGATATCCATGAAATATTCGTCCCAATCAGGACGTTGCATAAAAAAAACTCCTTATCCCTCGGCTACGCTATCCCGTGAACGGTTACGTTCTCTTTCATTGCACTATGCACGGTTGCTTGCCTAACCATCATAACAGCCCACCGGGATAATTCAATGCCTTTCTATGTTGCTCCCGGGTATTCGGGTTTTCTCCACATGGAAACGCGTCTTGCCATCCCATACGCCCTATGATAGATTGCCGACTGTTAGCACAAACCAAAGGAGGATGACCCATGAACGATACCTTTACATTTGAACCGTCGCAACATATTCCCTTTCGGGACAAGGCGGTGTGCGACCGTGTCCGCGCAATTCCAGTCGCTGACTTGCACAAACATGACAATCCGGAATTCAAGATTCAGATTCTACCGGATGCGGTGATCGCATGGATGGATACCTTCGATAAATTCCGTCGCATCCAGGAAGCTTCGCTGGCCAATCGTTCGATCTGTTTGATTCTTCCCAACCCGAATCCCGGCTACCGAATCCTGGCAATGGCCTTAAACGCAGCCCGCGTGGATTGCCGTAAATTACATGTATTTATTATGGACGAATGGGCGGATCAGGACGGCAATATTGCGCCGGAATCGTATTCCCGCGGTTTCATGCATGCTTTCAAAAAGTATTTTTATGCCGAACTGGACGCGAAACTGCGGCCACCGGAATCCCAGATGGTCGGGCCGACAAACGACAATATCGATATTTACCAGAAAATGATCGATGACGTAGGCGGTTGCGATGTTTGCTACAGCGGTCCCGGTTGGACCGGACACATAGCCTTTGTCGAACCCGACGCTCCGGAATTGCCGACCCACGATCTCGAAGCATGGAAACAGTCGGGCGCCCGCGTGCTAACGTTAAGTCCCTTCACAATTGCCCAGAATTCGTTGCATGCCTGTTTCGGATGGAGCGGCGATATGGCCAATGTACCGCCCAAGGCGGCGACCATCGGTCCGCTCGAAGTGTTGCGAGCCAGACACCGTGTCGAAACCCATGCGCTGACAACACGCGGAACGCCCGTTTCCTGGCAGCGTTTCATGTCGCGTCTGGTCTTGCACGGCCCGGTAACACCCAAAATTCCGGCATCGATCCTGCAAACGGTTCGCACGGACGTCTACGTATCCGAAACCATTGCCCAGCCGATTGACCCGATCTGGTACGAAGGATATTGAGATGGATGACACTTATCTTAAGACCGCGGCTCCGCCGGAGGCGTCGCCCTGCCTCATGCGTAATGTATGAGAGAACGGATAACGCTTGGAAAACCTATTGCCCATTTGAATTCTTCATCGCTTGAATTATTCTGCCCAAAATCATTCCGCCGGAACGCTTCAAGCCCGATCCCCGTCCATCGGCAGCCATGATGTTGGCAGAATAATTTAGGACAGAATAATTTTCGGAAAGTTTTTTAAGTGGTAACGGTTCAGTTTTGCCTCAGACGGCGTGCGCCATCAGATTTTTCGGGGATGAAAGAACGAATATCGCTTGGAGCCGGCCGTCCCCGGCCGGACGGGAAACCGGGACGACCATGCGAAGGAACGGCGGGGGACCGCCGTCTCCAGATGTTTGCAGAATAATTAAGGACAGAATAATTTTCGGAAAGTTTTTTAAGTGGTAACGGTTCAGTTTTGCCTC
>PWZG01000240.1 GCA_003567575.1 PVC group bacterium
ACTTGCATTTCGCGGGCAACCCGTTACGATTTCTTGTGACCGCTTAACCGGGAAGTACAGCGTCAGCCATTCGGATTCGGCAAACAACAAACCTGGAGGGACAACCGTGAAACAACCCTGCATCGATTTTTATTACGCCAGCATCCGCGGGCTCTGCACCAAGGCGATTGCGTTCATAAGTTCGCGTCAACTGGATTTTCATGTTTATGCGGTGAACTGAAAGGAAACTATCGCATGAACCATCGTTTATCATCGCATCGCGGTTCCGGTAAATCACGCCATATTGATCTGTCCAGGTTGCCGGTCACGCATGAAGACAGAGGAAACAAGGTTGCCGGAATTTTTTTGTTCCTGTTTTCATTGGTGTGGGGTGGAATCCCCACATTTATCCTGCTGACGGCGATTTCTGACGGCAGTTTTGAGCCGGCCATGTTGTTTCTATTGATTTTCACGCTGATCGGCACGGCGTTGTTGGCCACCGGGATCGGGGTGCTGACACACCGCAAAACCATTCGCATTGACGGCGAACAGGTTTCCGTGGATTCGCGTTCCGTCTTCGGACACAAGACATGGACGGAACCCTTAAGCCGTTACCGCGGTATTCTGTTGCGTTCGGAACACCATTCCGGCGGCAAAAACAGTTCTTCCTACACGCTTTACATCGTGGAACTGTATCATGATGACCGGAAAAAGCGGATCCGGTTGTACCAGTCGCTTTCGCCATCGGATTTCCGCCGGATCTGGCAGGAATCCTGTCGTTACCTGAATATGCCCGGTTTGGAGGGGGAAGAAGGGAATATGACCGTGCGAGACGCGCAGGACTTGGACAAATCGGTCCGGGAACTGGCCCGGGAAGGGAAGCTTGAAGTGGCGTTTGATCCCGACAAACCGCCGCCCGCCGGGTTCGACCTGAAAGTGGACGGCGGCAAATTGCGTATTACGATGCCTAGAACGCGCGGCGGGGCGATCGGACTGCTGCTGGGAATGCTTTTTGCAGGCGTATTCGTTTATATCGGGTTTTTTATTGAAGATGCACCCCTTGCTTTTGGAGTCATTGGCCTAATATTCCTCGGCATCATGATTGCCGCCACGATTTGGACGGCTATTTCGCAAAAAATGTTGCTGGTAGCGCCCGCAAGCATCAAAGTATTTCATCGCGCACCATGGGGCGACACCGGGGGAACCGAACTGCCGGTGGATACGATCACAAACATTCGCATCGGACGGCCCTCCGACAACAGTCAGGAACGCAAAGGGGTCGTACTGACAACGGCTGACCGGTGTCTTTCCATCGGTCAAGGGCTTCCCGATGACGCATTGCAATGGTTGCAGAGCTGTTTGCTGACTGTCATCACCCGATAATCCGAAGGAGCAACACAGATTACAACGTGAACGGTTCCGCTTTTTTTGGAAGGGCCCAAACCATGAAAACAATGAGATCGAAGGAACGCTGGCTGGCTGCCATCCGGATGCAACCGGTGGACAGGCTGCCATACTGGCCGAAAATCAACGGATCGTATCCTGATGCGCAGGAATCTCCCTTCCGGGAAATGCGTCCCGACGAGATCCATGACTGGATCGGCAGCGACAAACATGAAGCGATTGGAAACTGTTGTCTTGAAATCCGTTCCCGTACCACGGTGGAGGAAACGGAAGCTCAGGGAACAAGACACACGGTATTCCGGTCGCCGCATGGAGAAGCTCAATTGATTCGCCGCTATGATGTGTCGTCAGGGTCCTGGCATCCGGTCGATTTCCCGGTGAAATCGGTAAACGATATTCGCATCTTGACCGAGGTGTACACGGATACCGATGTTCGGCTTGATCGCGACCGGTTGGAGGATGCATGTGCCCAGGCGAAACGGATCGGATCCGATGCCCTGACAACGAACGTGATCGGTACGTCCCCGCTGATGCACTGGGTTGAGTGGCTGGCCGGCGTCGAGAATGCCCACTTCTTTCTGGCCGACCATCAGCCGGAGGTCGAGACACTATTCGACGCCATGCATAACGTATTACGCAAGAAAACGGAACTTCTTTGCGCCCACAGTCCGGCGGATGTTTTGTATATGATGGAAAACACGTCCACCACGCTTATTTCACCGGACCAATATCGCCGCTACTGCGCAATGCACATTGGTGAATATGCGCGTTTGACTCGTGCGGCGGACCGTAACTTGATATTACATATGTGCGGTCATCTGAAGGCGTTGTTACCGGATCTGGCAGGGATACCGGCGCAAGCGTTCGAAGCCTTTACGTCGCCGACACTTGGCGATACAAGCCTGTTGGATGGGCGAACCGCCTGTCCCGACAAGTGTCTTGTCGGCGGCACGAATGCCGTCCTTTGGACGCAACCAGCGGACGCAATCATTGCTCAAATCCAGACGGATCTTGATGCGTTGCCGCATCACAGCGGCATCGTGGTCACCTCTGCCGGGGTAATGCCGCCCTTATGTAAACCGGAAACGATTAAACAAGTCGGCGACTGGGTAAAAAAATACCCGTTGCGCTTATAACCCGCCTGACACCATTCTGTATGCAACATGAAATACAATAAAACAGCCGCGATTCTGCGTGATGGCGGGATGGTGGCGTTCCCGACCGGGGGACCTGGGCTTGCCGTCAGCACCGCGACCACAGGATCAAGAGATCCGTGAACAGAATCCTGCTTGAATCCACGGAACTCGACGGAAACCATATCGTCAGATTAACCGGAGATCGCGCCCGTCATATCTTGAGGGTATTGCGCGCCCGTCCCGGTCACTTCCTGCGCGTCGGCTGCATCAATGGTCCCCTCGGCACGGCCACGGTACGCGCGCTGACGGAGGAGACCGTTACCTTGGAATGTCAATGGAACGCGCACCGACCGCGACGGCCACCGGTCGATTGTCTGCTCGCCTTACCCCGCCCCAAGGTCATGCGCCGGTTATGGGCGCAATTGGCGGCCATTGGGATTGACCGGATCATTCTGACCAACGCCGCGAAAGTCGAACGCATGTATTTTGATTCGCACGTTTTGAAGCCGGAAACCTATCGACCGCTGTTGATTGAAGGCCTGCAACAGGCCGGCGACACCTGCCTTCCGGACGTGCGCATTATCCGTCGTTTTAAACCATGGATCGAGGAGGCGTTGGAGGAAAACGTTCGCTCCGGCCTACGCCTGGTGGCGGACAACGCATGCCCCATGAGTTTTCGGGAAGCCGTGGCGGCCCGGAACGTTGCATGCAAACGGGTGCTCCTCGCCGTTGGGCCCGAGGGCGGATGGACGGAATACGAGCTGGATCAATTCCGCGCACACGGATTCCAGCCGTTTTCCGCCGGATCACGGACACTGCGCACGGATACGGCCTGTATTGCATTGCTGGCACTGGTTCACGACGCGTTACGGATTACCGCTCATTCGGGACCATGCTTTTGCTGAGGCGCTCGTGACAGTGTTTTCCGAAGTAGTTGCCGTTCTGAGTGTCCGCGTCAGCCACAGGCTGATCCGCCTGCGGCGGATAGCGGGCGAACGGCAACAGGGTCTTCGTCCTGAACGTTTGTCCACTGCAACGGCGTCAGAGGTTTTTTCCGGAGTTTTCGTAAAAACGGTCAATTCCGCGTCAGGATATTACGTTTTTTTGGTTGTTTCCGGCCAAGGTTGCCACCACTTTTGATATCTTCATATGATGATACGGAAAAATGGAGTTGCCGTTTTGGCAATGATCGCGTATTATTGACGAATTGCCAAACAAAGGAAAGAATTATGCTGCCTATTGAACTTCCCCGCCCGCTGGCGGTTTTCGACATCGAGGCGACGGGCGTTAATACGCGTACCGATCGCATCATTGAGCTTGCCATCATCAAGCTCTTGCCGGACGGGACGCACGAAACCCATGTAATGCGTTTCAACCCCACTATTCCGATTCCGGCAGAGGCAACCGCAATACACGGGATTACCGACGACGAGGTACGCGATCAACCGACGTTTGCCGAACAAGCCGAACGGATTCGCGATTTGCTTGAAGATTGTGATCTGGGCGGATTTAACATTGTACGCTACGATATTCCGATTTTGATCGAAGAATTCGCGCGTTGCGGCCGGCCAATCGATTTGGGTTCGAGACGTATTGTCGATGCCCAACGGATATTTCACATGCGCGAACGTCGTGATTTAACAGCGGCTCTACAATTTTATTGCGGCAAAACACATGTCGACGCTCATGGCGCCGAAGCCGATGCCATAGCCACGATTCGCGTACTGGAAGGGCAGCTTGCGCGCTACGACGATTTACCGCGTTCGGTCGAGGAACTGGATAAACTTTGTAATCCGAAACATCCGCAATGGGTTGACCGCGCCGGTAAACTGAAATGGATTAACGGCGAGGCAGTTATTAATTTCGGTCGCAAACAGAATACCCCGTTGCGCATACTCGCCGACACCGATCCATCGTTTTTGAACTGGATGCTCAAAGCCGATTTTCCCGTCGATGTTCGCGAAATTGTACAGAATGCTTTAAATGGGCAGCTCCCGGAACCGCCTGCCGGCGGCAACTGCAGTTAACAAAAAAACAAGGATAAGGAGAAACATTTAATGCCTGCAAGCAAGAAGAAAAAACGGTATGCCGTCGTTGGTTTGGGCGGCCGATCCGCCATGTTCACGAATGCCCTGTTGAAAGAATACCGCGACAGCGCCACACTTGCCGCGTTCTGCGATATCAACCAGGTTCGCATGGACTATTACAACCGGCTTTACAGCAAGGAACTCAAGATCGAACCCATTCCGACGTACCGGCCGGATGAGTTCGACGCCATGATCCGGAAACATAAGATCGATACGGTCATCGTAACCAGCATTGATCGTACCCATCATCGATATATTATCCGGGCAATGGAACTGGGCTGCGATGCGATCAGCGAAAAACCGATGACCGTTGACGCACCCAAATGCCAGGCGATTCTGGATACGGTTGAAAAAACCGGACGTAAACTGACCGTCACTTTCAATTACCGTTACGCTCCGCACAATCGCCGCGTTAAGGAATTACTGTCCCAGGGCGCCATCGGTAATGTGTTGTCGGTGCATTTTGAATGGCTGCTCAACACCCGGCATGGCGCCGATTATTTCCGGCGCTGGCATCGCGACAAACGCAACTCCGGCGGTCTGATGGTGCATAAGGCAACGCATCATTTCGATCTGGTAAATTGGTTCCTGGACAGTGCGCCCGAGACGGTTTTCGGGTTCGGGCGTCTGGCGTTTTACGGGCGCGAGAATGCCGAGGAACGCGGGCAAACACGTTTTTATCATCGTGCCCACGGCAGCAAAATCGCCAAAGACGATCCGTTCGCGCTGCATTTGGAAGAAAATCCCAAGTTAAAGGAATTATATCTGAAAGCCGAATCCGAAGACGGCTACCTGCGCGATCAAAGTGTTTTCGGCGACAACATCAGCATTGAAGACGACATGTCGGTTCTGGTACGGTATCGCAACCAGGCCACCATGACCTATCATCTGACCGCTTATTCGCCGTGGGAAGGGTACCGGATCATGTTCAACGGAACTGCCGGGCGTTTGGAAGTGAATATTCACGAAAACCCATACGTCAGCGGCGCCAAAGACGATTTCAATATGCCCGAAATACGCGATTACGAGCCCGCCGACGCGGAGGGCGGAACGGAAATCCTGTTGCGGCCCTTATGGCAGAAACCGCTTCGCATGAACGTCGTCAAAGGAAAAGGCGGGCATGGCGGCGGCGATGTACGGCTGCTTGACGATGTATTCGGAAAAAAACGCAAGGACCCGTTGAATACCGCCGCCAATCATATCGACGGCGCCATGTCGATCATGACCGGTGTGTGCGCCAATCGCTCCTTTGAAACCGGACTGCCGGTCCGGGTCGAGGATTTGGTATCTTTTTGATTCCGCTCGCGGACACCGCTGCGGAGGAGACAGGAATCAGCGATCTATCATGAAACGCAGTGTTAAAATCGTAGGCGCCGGAGGATACGGCGGTCTGGGCATTATCGAGCTGTTGTTGTCGCATCCCGAAGCGCAAATCACCAGCTTGGTCGCCGCGACCGAAACGGGGATGCCGATCAGCGCCTTGTATCCGCATCTATCCGGATTTTGCGATTTACCGGTTCTGGCAACGACGGATCCCGGCGCCGACGAACCGGCGGATATCGTCTTCATGGCGACGCCGGACGGTGTCGCCATGAAGACAGCCGGCACGTATCTCGACGGGGGCGCCAAAGTCATTGATTACAGCGGTGATTTCCGGTTCAATACCACCGATGCCTATGCCGATTACGCCAGCCGCATCGGTCGCGATCCGCAACATGCGGCGCCGCATCTGTTGCCGCAAACCATTTATGGATTGCCTGAATTACATCGCGACCGCTTGACGCCGGACCGGATGCTTGTCGGCAACCCGGGATGTTTTGCCGTCAGTTGCATTTTAGGACTGGTTCCGGCGTTCGCCGAGCGCCTGGTGGAAGCGGCGCCGGTGATCTGCGATTGCAAAACGGGGGTTTCGGGCGCCGGCAAGAAGGCCGCCGCCATCCATCATTATCCGGCCCGTTACGACAACATGAACGCCTATCGTTTGAGTGGTCATCAACATGTTTGCGAAGTAGAGCGGGAGTTGTCGGCCGCGGCCGGTCAACCGATCCGGCTTACCTTTACCGCCCAAGTCGTTCCTGTATGTCGCGGTATTCTTTCGACGCTGTACGCCGTGACCGGCGCCGGGGTTACGACCGATAAGTTACTCGACTGCTATCGCGAATATTACAAAGCCTCGCCGTTTGTGCGCGTCTTGGATCGCTCCCGCGATTCGGGAACGGCCCATGTACGGGGCTCGAATTTCTGCAACCTGGTTGTCGACCGCGATGACCGTACCGGTATGCTGCGAGTGGTATCCTGCATCGACAACCTGATGAAGGGGCAGGCCGGATCGGCATTGCAAAACATGAATTTGTTGTGCGGTTGGCCCGAGACCATGGGCTTGCTGCGACCGGGCGCTTACCCGTAATCCGCAACGGTTTCACGAAAGGAGAAGCTCATGAAGATAAATCAAGACAGTTTCCGTCAAGGACTGCGTAATCACGTGACGCGCAGCAGGACGATCGCCTCCGCCATCGATGATCCGGAATCGTATCTGGAACCAACATTGCGTTTGCTGGAAGATCGCAGTGAAATCCTGCGCTGGTGCGCTATCCGTATCCTGACCGAGATTGGCGACGAACGAGCCGTTGCGCCGTTAACGGCATTGCGCGACAGCGGCCGGCACCAGGTCGAGATAGCCGATGCCTTGCGCGCCATTACCGGCAAGGATCCCAAAGCGGCCACGGAATCCGAGAAAATCGGCGACCTGGAAACTGCAACGCCAAGCTCGCTTACCGATGACCAACTGATCCAGGCGTCCTTGAAAGATATTTCGGCTTCCGTCAGCGGGCAGACGCCCCATTATAACATTACGGTTGCGCTGCCGGACGGGCGGTCACAGGAAATCATGGTGGATTTTTCGCGAACCGATCCCGATGGCCGTGCCATCGTCTACCTGTGTACGGCCTGTGCCGCGGCTGATCCCGCCAAATACGAAGCGGTACTCAAACTCAATATGATCATTCCATATGGCGCTATCGGACTAGCCAATGTGGAAGACGATGTCTGTTTTGCGATGGTGAATACGTATTTACGGGAAACGGCCAATCCGCGCGAAATCGGTTTTTCGATCATGACCCTGGCGCGCGAAGGCGACACCATCGAGAAAGCGCTTAGCCGGTCGGCGCCGTAACTCAGTCATCCAGTTCGACGCGGTAAAAAACGGGATGTTTTGTGTTCCCGTCAGAATCGGTCCACGTATTGTACGGCGGAGTCGCCGGCAAATCGGACGCTATCTGTTTGAATTCGCCGTCGATGGCGTTGGCTCGGGCGACACGGTATGATCGGTCCGCAACACTGGCCCAACGCAGGCGTCGTGCGCCGCACGGCAAGACCTTCGCGTCCATCAGTTGCAGCGCATCGTTCGGGTCGGTGGGATCGGTGCCGGCGCGATACTCCTGCCAGTCGAGGAACCCGTTGCCGGCGGTATCCGTTGTGTCGTTCATGGTCTCAAGATCGCCGACCCACTTGATTTCCCACCAGTCGGGCAGACGGTCCGCATCCCGGTCGATGGCACGCTGCATGTTCAAGCGGCCGCCACTGCTTACACGGTGCTCGAATGACGGCAATGGTTCAACCGTTTCCACAAGACGCGCGATACGTTGTTCCGGCGTATCGTCCGGAAACTGGTATGCCATGAAGGTAACGGCGCCGGATACGAATGCGGTTGCCATGGATGTTCCATTCCACACGTCGTATGCTTGATCGCTGACCGGTTCATGCGACAACGTCAGCATGGTGGTTCCCGACTGGATGGCTTCGCGAAGCGCCTGTCCGTCATCCCGGCTGATGGCCAGCGCCGGAATCCAATCGGACGGCCCCACCAGTGTCGCCGAAAACGAGCCGGATTGATGATTGTAAATGATCGCGGCAATCGCACCGGCTTCCATGGCATGACGGACTTTTTCGTGAAAATACAAACCGCCGCCACGTTCTATCAGGGCGATTTTACCGCGTATCCGGTTGGGAAACTGATGTGGTTCGCCGACTCCGCAATCCATGACTATGGCCGTAAGCGAATTGGTAAAACCGCTGAACTCGATGCCGGTGGTATTGAATTCCCGTTCTCCCGGTTGTTCCAGCGTGGCCCGCGTATGGTACCACAGCGGTACCGTCGAGATGATGTCCTTGCCGGGTGCGGCCAGGTGTACGCTGTTAACACCGTAATTGGCAAATGACGGCCGCTCGTCACGCGATGTCGATCCGGTGACTGCGATAAGATTGGGTAGATTGTAGGAGGCCGGGTAGAAAGGCCGTTGGTCGTTGTTCGACCCGGAATTACCGGCGGCAGCACATACGACGATACCGGCGTCGCCGGCCTCGATAATCATGTCGCGTTCAAGCCGGTTTGAACCGCCGACCCCGCCGTAAGACGCGTTGATGACGGCAACGGGCACCCCGTAATCGCGTTTCATCATAATCGCATACGCCATGGCTTCCAGCGAATCCGCCAATGGTATGGAACTGCCGTCGGGAGATGCTTTCAGGGCCATGATCCGGGCGCTGGTTACACCTACGATCCCGGATGCTTGGTCGGCTACCGCGGCGGCAATGCCGGCAATGTGCGTGCCGTGACCGTCGACATCCATTGGATCGGGACCTGGCGGCCGCGAAAAATTATGTGCCGGCAGCGATGTCCCGCTGAAATCGTAACCGTGAATATCATCAATGTAATCGTTGCCGTCATCGTCCGTGCCGCTTCCCGGCTGTTCACCGGGATTACGCCACATGCCGGCCATCAGATCCGGATGCCGGTAATCAACGCCGGTATCGATCACGGCGATAACATATTCCCTCGCAATGGATCGACTCATCGGCCAGGCGCGGGTTGCCCCGATATCCGCCCCCGGCGTTCCCGTAAACGCATTGACCGTTTGCCCCGTGTTAAGCAATCCCCATTGCTCGTAAAACCGGGTTGCCTCAGGAATCAATGACCGTTGAATATGGCGCCGGTAATTTGGAGTGACAAACTCGACATCCGGGCGCTGCGCGTATTCCGCCATCAGTTCCAGGGTACCGCGGTCCGGCGACCGCACGACATCGATACGGCGCGAATTCAAATGAGACAGCGCGCGCAAATTCCGCCGCTGCACCGTGGTATCGGGAATTGTCCGTGTCGCTGCCCGCATGGACGCGGTCTGTCTGGACGGCGTATCGCGATATTGAACGAGTAATTCGCCCTCAACCCAGAAGATCCGGTTGTCGTGCGCGGGCGTATCCGGCGGTTCCAGTTCGCTTCGCCCCACCGTATCGGCGGCGATGCCGGTCGCGGCGAGACAAAATATGATGGCTGCCGCCAAACGGAGTGCAATGGCCGGCGGTTGTGTGCCGGCCCGGTATAGCCGGTGAAGGTTACCTGGCGAAAACGCGACGTCATGCGCGACACCTGAAAGGCGCTTGCAAAACATCAACGGACGACACGAAGGTCGTCCCTCCAATGCTGAAAATCGACGTTGGTTGGCGTTTTTGGAGGGTCGGGATCCGTCCCGACCGTCTGGGAAGGAGGTTTTGCAAGAGCCTCGTAAAAAAAAACGCTTCACTCTTACTGACTCCTGCCGGAGCAAAGCCAGCGGGTTTGCCAGGCATCAAGCGGCAGCCCGGCGCAAGCCGGTTTGCATTCCGTGTCCGTCAGAAGATCTCGCCAGCGTTGATGCTGTTTAATGCATGCCGGTTGATCGTTCGGTTTGATGCGAATCCGACGGGCGCTGAAATTACTGATGCAAATCAGGGTTTGTCCGTGGTCAGGACTGCTGCGCCGCACCGTGAAACACGCCGGATGCAAATCGATAATCTCCTGTTCGGCGTGCGGCGCGAACGCAGGTTGCGCCACACGGATACGCAGCAGATGCATGTATGCCTCGAACACCGCATGCGGTTCGCTGTCGTGATCCTCGAGTTGGGCGCACAATTCGGTTTCCGTAAATTTACGCCGGTTAATACTGCGTGCCATGCCTGTCCTTGCAACGCCCTCGTTATCGTTATGCGTTCCGAAAAGACTGTGGAAATATACGGCTGGCACCCCTTGCATGGCCAGCATTACAGCTTGCGAAGTTAAGAACCGTTGCCGGTTGCTCTTATGATCGCGCCCGCCGCTCTCCGCCGATACCGCATCGAAATAGGAAATATTGTACTCGTATGGCGATTCCGTGCCGTCGGCATTGCGTTTGCAAGCCACACGGCCGCCGCGTTTTTCGATTGCCGCTGTCAGATCGCGTATCGCATCGCCTTCGATCAAACCCTGAAGGGGGCGCACGCCGATACCATCGTGCGACGCGGTGAAATTTAGGTAGGTACATCCCGGAGGAAGCGCGCTTAGCGATGCGGCCCAACGCGTCAGTACGGCTGTGTTCTGCGTGTGAATCGCGTGCAACAATAACGGCGGCAACGCAAACTGATAGACCATGTGCGCCTCGTCGCCTTCCCCGAAATATGCGATGTTCTCTTCGTGAGGGACATTGGTCTCGGTCAACAACCGCGTTGCGGGTGCGACCATATCGATTAAGTCGCGCAATAGTTTGACGATCGTATGTACTTGCGGCCGGTGAATACAGTCGGTGCCGATGGTTTTCCACAGGTACGCGATGGCGTCGAGTCGCAGAATACGCGCCCCTTGGGAAAGATACAGCAGCAGGATATCGAAAAACTCGAACAACACATCCGGTTGCGAAAAATCGAGATCGATTTGATCGTCGCTAAACGTTGTCCAGACATGGCGGACACCGAACTTGGTATGCGCCTGGGTCAACAGCGGGCTGGTGCGAGGCCGCATCACAGCCGACAGATCGATGCCGGGATCGACTTCGATAAAATAAAAACGGCCGGGCGCAATCCCGTTGCGATAGTCCTCGAACCATTTGCTTTCTCGCGAGACGTGATTGAGCACCATATCGAACATAAGATGGAAATCGCGGCCCATTTCCTTGATGTCGTTCCATTCGCCGTATTGATTACAGACGCTCCGGAAATCGATCACGGAGAATCCGTCATCTGACGACCATGGATAAAACGGCAATATATGCACCGTGTTGACGGCGCCGCGCAGCCGATTGTTAAGGAATCGATGCAATACTTTCAAAGGCGGCGTGTCCGGCGCCTGCACCATATCGGCATACGTGATCAACACAACATCCGCCGGTCCCTGTTCGGCGGCGGGTTCGGGTGTGCCCATACCGATTCCGTAACGGCCGACGGCGGCAATCAGACGTTCCCGGCAACGCGCCGCCATATCGGCGCCGTAAAGCGTTTCGAAACGCTTCCGCATTCGTTCAATAGTAGAGGCACAGAGATGCGGTGTCATGTCAATCCAATCCGGTAATATTGGTAATCAGCGTGCGCAGACCGCGCCGCAATACCGAATAACTGTAAAAACGCGCGGCAATCCGGTAATTATGGTCGATGACCGATTGCCGATAGTCGTCGTCATCAAGCAGGCGGCGTACTTCGTTGACGATACGGCTTGTAACAAACCCTTCCATAACCGGCGCAACAAATCCTTTGGGTTCGATATCACGCGTATAAATGGAGTAACGATTCAAAACCACCGGGATTTTAAAGTAGACGGCTTCGAGAAATGCATTGCCGAATCCTTCGTAGAGGCTTGGATACGTGATCAGGTTGGCATGCGGGTATAGATCCCATAGCGTATACACCTTGTTGCCGTCGGCGTCGAGATGACGGCGTTCGCTGACACGGGTGGAAACAAAAAGCAAGTCGACACCCATATCGGAGGCCATTTCCGCAAGCATGGCATGATATTCATGGCCCTCATCGCCCGCCTCGTGCGAAATGACCAGTTTACAACGCGGGTTATTCAGCATTTGCACCAGTTTAAGCGCGTGCTCGATGCCCTTGCGCGGCACAATACGGGTCGGCTGCAAAATCATGATATCGTCAGGATTTAATCCCAGTGATTCGCGTACATCGTGCGCGTAATCATCGTCCGTTACCGACGGTGGATTTTCGAAATCGAAGACGTTGGGCAGCAATACGGCAGGGATCCCTTTGCGCCAGGACAGCTCCTCGATTGCGGCCATGTTGATGACCACATGCTGCATATCGTAATTACGGGGCGGAAACGCCGAATCCAGATAGTCCGGAATCGCATTAACCGAGAAACGCTGGCGTTCCCAGTAAAAATCATGGTGATGCGCGATGCAGGGTTGATGCGTTTCGGCCAGATACTCCGCCAGCGCCACACCCAGCGGCACATGCATCGGTATGGTCAGCGCGTTCTGAACGATAAGGATGTCGACATCGTATTGCTTGACGAAACTGTAAATCGTTTCCTTAAGGTATTCCGCCAAGTCTCGTATGCGACGGCTGACCAGCGGACTGCGATGCGTCCGCCCCCAAATCCGCTCGTTGATCCACTGGTTTTCCGGAAAGGCGAAGTGGGCTTCCGGCACGCAAAAACTTACGCCCGGATCGCGATCCAGCCGTCCGCCATACCAATAACTGCGATGTCGTAAATCCCAGAGCACGCGCGCCCACTTGGCGCTTTCTAAACTGACACCATCAGTACCGGCGAATCGTGTTGAAATAAAACCAATACGCTGAGGCATTATATAAACCGGGTTGTAAAAATACTTGGTTGCTATTATACTACCCAATCAGATAACTGCCAAGGGTATTTTCATGAGTTCGCGAAAAAAACGAGAGTCATTCACAACGTTACGCCGGCAATTGCCCCGTTTGCGGGGCAAATTGGAAGATATTCGCGAAATGTTTCTGGCTAATCTGGTCATGCTGTCGGAAATACCGGCGCCGACATTCGAGGAGGAACAGCGCGCGCATTTTTTGCGCCAGCGCTTTGCCGAGGTCGGTCTGGTAAATACGTCATTCGACGACATGAACAACGTGGTCGGGATTCATCCGGGTCAGGGCAACGAAGAGGAACGCAGCAACATTTTGATCGTGGCTCATCTCGATACCCACTTTGCGCCGACGCTGGACCATTCCGTCACGTTAACGCCACGGCACGTCGTCGGCCCCGGTGTTTGCGATAACGGCGTGGGACTGGCAGTACTGGCCACGCTGCCGACCCTGCTGGAACAGTTGGAATGGCCACTCCAATCCAACCTGCTGCTGCTGGGCGCAACCCGCAGCCTGGGTCGCGGCAATCTGGACGGATTAAGGTTTTTCCTTAAACACAACCGGTTGCCCTGCCGTGCGGGATTATGTATCGAAGGCGTGCAGCTGGGACGGTTAAGCATTATGTCCGTTGGCATGTTACGGGGCGAAATCATCGTGACGGTTCCGGAAGCCTACGATTGGACGAGTTTCGAAGCGCGCGGCGCCGTAGCCCTGGTTACCGACGTGGTGCGTCGCATGATGGCAATTCCGCTGCCGCGTAAACCAAAATCAACCATCGTACTGGGATCGATCGAGGCCGGCACATCGTTCAACCGCATGGCAACCCATGCCACGCTGCGTTTCGAGGTAAAAAGCGAATCGTGCGACATCGTCCGGTCCGCCGCCGCCGATATCGAGGATATTTGCATAGAATTATCGTCGGAAAGCCACGCTGAAGTCGAATTGAACGTCATCGCCCGCCGCGAGCCGGGCGGTATAGCCTTCTCGCATCCTTTGGTGCGGCGCACGCGCAGCATCATGAAAGCGCTTGATATTCCCTTGACAACCAGCCCGTCGACATCGGAGCTGTCGATGTTCATCGAGTCCGGTATCCCGGCGATCACACTGGGTATGACCGTCGGAGAAAAATTGAACAGTATCCGGGAACAGGCGGACATTACATTGATTCCCACCGGCCTTGCGCAGCTTCTCGGCGTGCTGGCGGCCATAGATCGGGGGTTTTGCGATGATGATTGAATCCTGGCTGAAATCCAATACCTACCATCATTCCGTTTTCTGGGATATCATGAATATCGTCCGTGAAAAGGAACGGCAGAATCTGAAGATTTCGCTTTGTATCCCGACGCTTAACGAAGAATCGACGATTGGCAAGGAAATCGTCCTTTTCAAGGCCGAACTGATGCACCGCTATCCGTTACTGGACGAGATAGCCGTCATCGATTCCGGTTCCAGCGATGCTACGCGTGACGTGGCGGACTCATTCGGCGCCGATGTCTATTTGTCATCGGAAATTCTGCCGCATCTGGGGACAAAACGCGGTAAAGGCGAAAACCTTTGGAAAGCGATTTATCAATTGCGCGGCGATATCATAGTTTACGTCGATGCCGACATAAAAAACATCCATCCGCGCTTTGTTTACGGTCTGGTAGCCCCGCTGGTGTACCGTTCCGAAGTCCATTACGTTAAAGCCTTTTACGATCGGCCGCTGGCATTTGCCCAGAATATCCGGCCCTCGGGCGGCGGACGGGTAACGGAAATCCTTATTCGCCCGCTGTTTTCGTTGTTTTTGCCGGAGTTGACAGCCATAATTCAACCGCTATCGGGAGAATACGCCGTGCGACGCAAAGTTCTGGAAACGCTGCCGTTTCCGGTCGGTTACGGCGTGGAAACCGCTCATCTGGTCGATGTCTACCAAAAGCACGGACTGACGGCGTTTGCGCAAACCGATCTCGATCAGCGCGTCCATCATAACCAGCCGACGGAAAGTCTGGGCCGTATGGCGTTCGGTATCATGCGCACGTTTTTCAAACGTCTGGAAAATGCCGGCATTGTCAAGGAGTTGGGCTCCATGAACACGATTATGCGGCAATTCCAAACGCGTGACGCAATCCATGAACATTTACTGACGGAAATCCAGGAAGAAGAACGTCCGCCCATGCTGGATATTCCCGAGTACCGGGAACGCTGGAAGCATTAATGTGGTCCAGCCGGCAGCATCCCGTAGGGATGCGGAATATTGGAATATTGGAATATCCCATCATTCCATTCTTCCATGGGACGACTGTGAATGCAACACCTTTATCATGCGCGAATCCCAAGCCAACGATATCGCTTTAGAGCGCCGCCGGATTGTGCAATGCTGGCGTAAGGCCTCGTTTCCTGCATCGCCGATTCCAACCGGTGTGACGGAACGACGCGACCCGCTGGACGGGATACGCGGTGTTATCTTCGATCTTTACGGTACGTTGTTCGTTTCGGCAGCAGGCGACATCGGGCATGCCGGGACCGATGGGGCCGATGACGAAGACCGGTTCCGTAATGTGTTGCGGCAGTATCGTCTTCCACTCGTATCCGACGCCACCGATTATTCCGGTGTCGCCGTGTGGCGTGATTGTATTCATCGCGCCCATGCAGCGGCACACGCGCGCGGGATTGCGCATCCGGAAATCGATATTCGCGATATCTGTCGGGAAACCATTTCCATCATGCAACACGACGGCGCGCTTAAGAACGAGACGATCGATGCCGCCACGATCGAAAGTATGGCGCTCGATTATGAAGCCGCCGTCAACCCGGTGTGGCCCATGCCTGAGGTCCGTTCCGTCTTATCGGCACTGAACAAACGCGGATTGCTGATGGGGATCGTCTCGAATGCCCAGTTTTTTACTCCGTTCCTGTTCGATGCCTTGATCGGTCAATCAACGCAACGTCTGGGATTCAAGCCGGAACTTTGCGTGTGGTCATACCGTCTGGGCGAAGCCAAACCTTCCGTACGACTCTTCGAATGCTTGCTGGCAAACGCCGCCACGCACGGTATCCGGCGGCCGGCCGAGTTGCTCTATGTCGGCAACGACATGCTCAACGACGTATATACCGCCCGGCAAGCCGGTCTGCGAACCGCATTGTTCGCCGGCGACCGGCGCTCGTTGCGGATGCGCCGCGACGATGCGCGCTGCCGCGGCCTGCAACCGGACGCCATCCTGGCGAATTTGGCGGCGATCCCCGACTGGCTGGCGCAGCAGGGTCAGGGCCAGGCTAGTGCTTGAAGCTACGTTGACCGGTATAGACCATAGAGACATCGGCTTCGTTGCAGGCTTCGATGCTTTCGAAATCGCGTAGCGAACCGCCCGGCTGGATAATAGCGGTAATCCCTTCCCGAATACCGACGTCCACCCCGTCGCGAAACGGGAAAAAAGCATCGGATATCATGCAGCTACCTATTAATCCGCCCTTGCAGCGCGCCGTCTCAGCCTCGATGTCGCGGCGCGCCTGCGCATCAGTCAATGCGTTAAACGGTATCTTGTGCCGTTCCCATGCCAGACGATCGGCATGTTTGCGATACGCTTTATCGCGCGCAATTTCCGCCACGCCGACCCGGTCCTGTTCGCCGGTACCGATCCCGACCGTCACGCCGTCCTTGACGTACAAGACGGAATTACTGGTCACGCCGGCCTCGATCATCCAGCCGAACAACAGATCTTCCATTTCGCGGTCGGTTGGTGGTCTCGCGATGCGGTATTCCTTGCCCTTGTACGTTGTCTGTGCCGGAATAAGGTCGTCGCGCCGGCGTGTTACCGGAACGAACGGCCACTGCACTACCTGGCCGCCGTCAATCAACGATTTGAATTCCGGATACATGGCGCCTACGAATTCGCTTAGGCGGTCGATATGGCGGATACGCATGACGCGCAGGTTCTTGCTGCGCGCGAAAATATCCATGACGCCATCGGCAAATTCCGGCGCCGCCACTACTTCGGCGTACTGATCGGCAATGGCCTCGGCTGTTTCAACATCTACTTCACGGTTCAATGCAATGGCGCCGCCGAATGCCGCCACACGATCGGCCTGATTGGCGCGACGATACGCCTCGGCAAGCGTAGCCGCCCGGGCTACACCGCAGGGGTTGTTGTGCTTGACGATAATGGCGCAGGGCATATCCATCAGGTAACGCAGGATGTTGAGCGCATTATCCACATCGGTAATATTTATCTTGCCCGGATGTTTGCCGGATTGTAATAATTCGATATCGGACGCCAGCCAGCGTCCCGGTTGCAGGGTGCGCACATCGCCCAGGGTCAGGTTGCCGTTGATCAAACGGTACAAAGCTGATTCCTGCCCGGGATTCTCGCCATAACGCAAACCCTGTTCAACATTGTCAATACGCCAAACCGCTTTTTCGTAATACAATGTCTGTCGTTCGCCGTCCTGGATGAAGCTGATTTCCATCCGCGCCGGGAAGCGGTCTTGCATGATCGTTCGATAGGCTTGCTTAAGATCCTTGCTTGTCATGGTTATCCTTATCCCTCCACACCCTTACTCTCTCCACTTACTCTTTCCGTCTTCCGTCTTCCGTCTCACATCCCGCCGTACAGCCGTCCTTCGTCCACCATGGCAAGATAATTATCGAGTGGTATATAGTTTGCCACCGAGTTACCGGTACCCAGACAGTAACCGCCGCCCGGCTGACAGATATCGAGGGTATCGCGTACGCGATGCCGAATGGTCGCCGCATCGGACCGGCACAGGAAGTCGACATCGATTCCACCCAGCAACGCTATCCGCCGGCCGATGGTCTTTTTGAGGACGCGCACGTCCTCGATGGTATCCTCAAAGCTGTGTTTGGCATCGATGCGAACCGTATCGATCAGGTCGTCGATAATATCGTTCAGGTTGCCGCAGGCATGTAAAAGGTACGGCCGGCCGGCGGCGTGCGCCCGTTCGGCAATGCGTCGATGTCCCGGCATGATGAATTCGCGGGTATCGTCCGGCGATATCATCAGACCGGTCTTGAACCCCATGTCGTCGCTGCCCCATACCACTTTAACCCGGTCGAATTGCAGCATGCGCTGGACGGCAAGATCATAGAGTTCGGTCAGTTTATCCGCAATGGCGCGGACCAGATCACGTTGATCGTACAGGGCATAACACAAGGTTTCGTACCCCATCAACCAGGTCAGATGTTCGGCGAAATGGGCGAATCCGCCAGAAGCAATGATGCACATATCGTCAGGTAAATTCCGTTCGTACCATTCCAAATCAATGGTTGCTTCGGGCGCTTGGGGATCCGGCCAGGGAAACCGCTCGAAGTCCGACCAGTTCATGATCGGCCCGCGATGCTCATCCCGATAAGTGCGACCGGCAGCCCGCTGCTGTGCGCCGGCAACGCTGTCTTCGACCTTCTCGCTGAAAAACGACATTTCCTGGCCGCGCAATCCGACCCGCACATAATCGAATCCGCAAAACCGTTGTACGGCGATAAGTTTTCGCTGTTCAAAGAACGGATCGGAAGCATCGACATGCGCGACAAGATTGAATCGGTCGGCGATCGCATTGCGAACCTCGGCATCCTGAAACAACTCAATGTGATGTACACGTTCCGGTGTGCCTTGCCTTAGAATCGTGGCGACGAATGCCTGCCAGTCGGGTTTAAACGGCTGCGATAGACCGGAATAAGAATTCATGGTGATCATTTCCCCCTATTAACCTTCGCTCCGCCCTGCGTGTGCCCGCCCGCTAAACGGCAGGCCGGCAAGTACGGCAGGGCAAGTCGCTGCGTTGGCAAACATCATATCAGTACATGGCGATAATTCAACAAAAAAAGCTGCCCTAAACAACTGATGGCTGATATTCAGCCGATTGCAGCAAGGAAAAACTTTGCAAAACCGCAAATTATTTGCTATGTTTGTTGGTCATGTTTACAACATGATTCGGGCGGGTTACCGACGCCATCAGCGAGGCCTTTTTACGGCCTGTTCGCCTGCCCGACAAAGCGAAATGCAAGCGTCATCAAATCACAAGGATTGGGAAGAAAAAGGATCGTTTCATGAAAAGCCTGGAGAATACTGTCGAGCAACCGGTTTCCGTGCATAAATATAGTTTAAAGCATGACGATGTCGTTACCGCATATCGCCGTTACGGACGGTTGTACAATTTGATATTTGGGGCATCGATGGAGCCGGGCCGGAAGAAGGCGTTAAACGCCATGAATTGTCAACCCAACGAAAGTATTCTGGAAGTCGGCGTCGGGACGGGTCTGGCGTTGCCGAATTATCCACAGCACGTGCATATAACGGCCATAGATCTGTCGCCGGATATGTTGCGCATGGCAAAAAAAGTGGTCGAGAAACACGAATTGCGAAACGTGGATTTGCAGCAAATGGATGCCCAGAAAATGTTGTTCGATGATAACAGCTATGACAAAGCAGCCATTATGTATGTTGCGACCGTCGTACCGGACGCCAAAGCCATGATGTCCGAACTGCGCCGGGTTTGCAAGCCGGATGCCGATATTTACGTGCTGAACCATTTCGCCAGTCGCAACGCGGTGATCCGTACCTGCGAGAAATTACTGTTGCCCCTGTCCAAATGGCTTGGATTCGATGCCCATTTCGATATGGACCGTTTTGTGGCAGATTCAGGCATGGAACTGCTGAGTATTACGCCGGTTATTGGATTCGGATATTGGAAAATGTTGCATTTACGAAATCGGCCGCCGTCGCAATCCGGCGGCAAATAAGACCGCAATCCAGAGGTCAGAGGTCAGAGGTCAGAAGTCAGAGGTCAGCAAGAGAAATCCTTGTCTCGATCGTTATCTTGATCGTTGTTCCGATCGTTTTAGAAAACTGACATCTGACCTCTTGCCCTACACCATTCATCAGTTCCGCATAAATCTTCTTGTTTTTTTTACGCAAACATGCTTGAATAAGTCACTAAAGCAAAGGAATAAACCATGCCGACACAAAAGAACGCACCTTACGCGGGAGTCTGGTCCGCCACGCCCACGCCGTTGAACGACCGTCTTCAACTCGATCGAAAATCGTTGCCCCGCCTGGTAGACCATCATTTACGGCTTGGGATCAAAGGTTTGTTTCTGGCCGGTACGGCAGGCGAGGGAATGATGCTTCCCGACGATCAGCGTCGCCAGCTCGTACGTGATGTTGTGGCCCATAGCCGCGGTCGGATGACAATTGCAGTGCAGGCAACCGACAACTCGGCCGCGCGTGTTCTGGATAATATTCGCCAGATAAAGGAGGACGGCGCGAACATCGCGGTGGTCGCACAACCGTTTTTCTTCATGAATTTCAGCGACCGACGGCTGCTTGAATATTATACGGAAATATTCGACCGCAGTGTGTTGCCGATCGGTTTATACGATCGTGGCCATCATTCGACTTTTGCGATCAGCCCGACGGTATTGGCGCGCTTACTCAAGCATCCCCGCGTGATTCTGATGAAAGACAGTTCCAGCGATGCGGATCGAATGAAAATCACCCTGCGCGCCCGCCGGTCACGTCCCGAATTGACTTTGCTGAACGGCGATGAGTTCAAGCCCGCCGAATACATGATCGGCGGGTATGACGGTCTTTTGCTGGGTGGCGCAATCTTCAACGGATATCTGGCCGGCCGGATTATTGACGCGGTTCGCGACGGTCGCCATGAAGAAGCGCGCCGCATCGACGCGCGCATTGTGCGTATCAATAACACCGTTTTCGGGGGTGTTAAACGCAAATGCTGGCTTTCCGGTCAAAAACGGTTATGCGTTGAATTGGGTATTTTCAGTACCTGGCGCAACTACTACGATTATCCGTTGACACCGGCCTGTGAGAAGGCCATCGTCCGGCTGGTACAACGCGAAGGCGACGTATTGCGCGGCTTACCGGGTTGATCATTGGCGCGCGGCAGACATCAGTGCCTTAAACACACGAAACCGCCATAAAAAACAAGAAAACCGTTAGCCGTTCACTCGCGTGATCTCCCTCTCCCTCTGGGAGCGGGCCGGGGTGAGGGTTGGCGAAGCCATTAGAACATCAATTGCGCGGCTTGCAGGCGGCGTTCCAGCTCGTCGACAACCTGGCGATCGGCGGCTGTCCCTCCTTCAGACTCGAAGGTTGCCGAAAAACGCAGGTAAGCGCCGGCATCATCCCAGGGAACGGTCGATATCGAATGTTCGCGGATGAGATGTTGTGTGGCTTCCTCGGCGTTGGCCAAGGGTATGCCGGCCGCGGATTTCGGCGCCGGAACGTAAAGATAAAAGGTGCCGCCGGGCATCTTGGCGTCGAATCCGACACGTTTTAACGCGCGCACCATCAGTTTCAAGCGCCGCTGGTAATGGCGCCGGATCGATTCGGCCAGTTTTTGATCGGCAATGCCGGCGCAGGCGGCCAATTGAATGGCTTTGAACTGGCCGGAATCTATGTTGTCCTTGACTTCGGCGTAAGCGCTGACGATACGGGCATTGCCGGCGACGAATCCCAGACGCCAGCCGGTCATGTTGTAGCTTTTGCTCATCGAATGCAATTCAATCGCTGTTTCCTTGCCGCCGGGCCGGCTCAGGATCGATAACGGCGGTTTACCATAGGTCAAGGTCGCGTAGGCCGCATCCTGTACGATCAGGATATTGTGTTGTTGGGCGAAATTGATTAAGCGATCGAAAAAATCGGCATCCGGCGCCGCGCCGGTCGGATTGTTGGGGTAATTAACGTAAAACAGTTTGGCCCGTCGTGCCGTTTCGGGATCGATGGCCGTCAAGTCGGGATAAAACCCGTTCTCTCTCAATAACGGAACGGGAACGGTTTCGCCGCCCAGATAACGGGTATGCGTTCCCAGAACAGGGTAGCCGGGTACGGTGGCGAGGGTTACATCCCCAGGATTAATGAAACACAACGGCAACATCGCAAGCGCCGGTTTGGAACCGATACTGTGAACGATCTCGCGTTGCGGATCGATTGCGTCGACACCGAAAAAACGCCGCAAATATTCGGCGCCGGCCTCCTTGAATTCCGCGATACCATTATCGGCATAACCGCGGTTGGCGGGGTCGTCAACCGCTTTTTTGAGGGCGCGTCGAATGACCGACGGTGCGCGCTGATCGGGTTCGCCAACACCGAAATCCAGTAACTGAACGTCGGGACGCGCCGCATGGGCGGCTGCCTTGGCTTGTTTGATTTTTGCGAACTTGTATACTGCGTCAATGGTGCCGAAACTGGCGCCGCCAATACGTTCCGCGAATAAATCCTGAGTATTCATAATCTATGCTTAACCTTCCTTTTTTACTGAAAAACGATGAGATTACCTTATCGTATCCGGCGGTCGAGGTCAAGAAACGGTTTTTTGTTGGGATTGACGCGCTGCCGGGAATGCGGTAAATACATATTGTCGATTGCACTGAAAAAGGCCGCCCTCCACGCGGGCGGCTACAAACAAATACTTCGATGATTGGATTTCTTGCGGTAGCCGCGCGCGCTGAGCGCGGCAAACCGGGTTTTTCAGCGCAATCTATTGTAATTATTCATAGTAATGGTTCAGGAGGTCGATTATGGCGTTAACCCTGGTGGTATTGGCCGCCGGTATTGGGAGTCGATACGGCGGTTTGAAACAGATCGATCCGATCGGCGACCACGGTGAATTGATCATCGATTATTCTATTTTCGATGCGGTGCGTGCCGGATTCGATCGTTGTGTTTTTGTGATCCGTCCCGAAATCGAGCCCGATTTCCGTGCCGTTATCGGGCGCAGGGTTGAACATCTGATCGACTGTGTTTACGTTCATCAGGAATTGACCACCGGCTTGCCGCCCGGTTGCCGTCTGCCGCCGGATCGGATAAAACCACTGGGAACAGCCCATGCAGTGATTGCCTGCGAGAACGCGGTTAATGAACCGTTTGCCGTGATTAACGCCGACGATTTCTACGGCGCTGATGCGTTTCGTCAACTGGCTGCTTTTCTTAAAGCGCAACCGTGTAAAGGAACCGATTACGCCATGGTCGCCTATCGGTTGCGGAATACCCTTTCGGAACACGGTAGTGTAGCGCGCGGTATCTGTTCTGTCTCCGGGGATGGCTGGTTGCAAGACGTGACGGAACATACGGCAATCGCGCGGTCCGCGGACGGTATCCACTCGCAACGCGACGACGGTTGCCGGCATTCACTCGACGGCGAGAGGCTTGTATCAATGAATTGCTGGGGCTTTACGCCGTCGTTATTTGCGTATCTGGAAACTGAATTCCCGGTTTTTCTGGAAAATTTGTCGCGACAGCCAACATCCGAATTCTTTTTACCAACGGTAGTGAACGCGTTGTTGCAACGCAACGCCTGCCGGGTTCGGGTGCTGCCGACGGACGCGCAATGGTTTGGCGTAACCTATCCCGACGATAAACCGAGCGTCCGCAAACGTGTCCGCGCCATGGCGGCCGGCGGTGAATATTCCTCGCCGCTATGGGGAAAGGTCTGAGAGCTTGTCCTTGAACGATCCGCAAACGACGGAATTCGGAACGGAACCGCAGCGGCCACCTCCACCGTTTGCCGGCGGTATCCGGATGCGGACCGTGCGTTGGATGGCGCTGGCGCTGGCGGTCGGCGGCCTGGTGTTGTTGCATCGGGCCGCGCGGCATCGTGAGCTGCCGTTTGTTGGCGCCGCGGATTTGACCCCGTCCATGCAGTTTGCTCCGGTCCGTGCACGCGGCATTCTGGATCAGCCCGCCCGGATTCACAGACGTGATGGCGAGGTGAATGTGATTTCGTTCGGGTTGCGTGAAAACGGTGAGATCATTCATGCCGTGGCGTTTGGCGAGACGGCGCGGATACTGGCGCGCAACGAGTCTTTGTCGCAACCGGGCGGTTCTCTTCAAATAACCGGTGTCGTACAGTTTTCGCCGCGCTATGGTCCGCAAATCCATATTCGTCTACCCGAACATGTCGAATGGACGGAACCGGTGTCGCGGGAGTTGCCGCCGTGACGTCCGCAATTCCGTTTATCACGATCCTGGGCGTGATCCTGGCCGGGACCGTCGTCAGCGCCGTAGCCTCATGTATTCCCGGATTTCATGTTTACAATTTAATGGGGTTTATGGTGCTGGGGGTATTGCATCTCGAGGCCGCCGGTATCGTGCTGGCGCCGGAATTCATTCTGTCAGGCGCCGTGGCGATGATCGTGACGTTCGCCGTGGTCAATTCACTGCCGGCCATTCTTCTCAGTGCACCCGATGAAAGCGCGGTGTTTACCGTCCTGCCCGGCCAACAGTACCTGATGTGCGGACGTGGATGGGAAGCCGTCATGTTGACGGCTTGCGGCAGCCTGGGAGCAGCCGCGCTGCTGGCGCCGGCGGCATTGTGGTTGTTACCCGCCCATTTGCCGCGCTGGCACCGGATTCTGCAACCGCACGCGCACTGGGTTTTATGGGTTGTCATGGTCTTTATGCTGATGTCGGAATGGCCCCGCGGCGGCACTCGCGGACCGGGCGGCTGGCGCCGTTTGCTGGACGGATGGAAGTCGACGGGCGCCGGTCTGCTGACCTTCGCGATGGCCGGCGGTTTCGGATTCATTCTATTGTATCGCGCACCGGTTCCGGCGGAACGCGCGTTTCAAAACCTTATGCCCGCTTTCGTGGGCCTGTTCGCGGCGCCGGGATTACTGGTCAATATTCTGGCGGCCAACCGGCCGCCGCGGCAAAGTATACCGGACCGGTTGGATGTCACGCCGGCGATATTACTAACGGGCATTTTGGGCGGCGGACTCGGAGGCGGCATGGCCGCGTATTTCCCGGGAATCACCGGCGGTGTCGGCGGGTTTCTGGCCGGCCATGCGGGCGCGCAACGCGATGAACGCATTTTCTTGATCTCGCAGGGCGCTTCGAAAGCGGTCTATTACGCCGGCGCCCTGCTGCTGTTCGTGGTTCCCGGCGTCTATCTTACCCGTAGCGGCGCCTGGTTGATACGCGGTCTGGCAGATCCGTTACCGCGCAATGACGTCGCCCTTGTTACGGCAACCATTCTGGTGTCGGTAACATCGGCATTCGTGTTGACCGATGCTCTCGCGCGCCTGATCGTGCCACGTTTGCACCGGCTCGATTATCGCCGCCTGTCAATCGGCGCCCTGGCGCTGATGGTGGCCATGGTGGCGGCCATGACCGGTGGCGCCGGGTTACTGATCATGATAACCGGAACCGGTATCGGTCTGATCCCGGTTCTGCACGGCGCACGAAGAATGAATTGTCTGGCGGTATTATTGCTGCCGCTGGCCTGCAATATGTCCGGTTTCGGGCCACGCATTGCCGCACTGCTGGGTTTGGTTTGAACGCAGGAAATGTTAGCTGTCCCGCCCGGGGCGCATAAATCACTTCCGTCGGTATTTCAGTGTCACGGCGCTTGATCCCTGCGCGATGTTGAGTATAATGACGAATGACGATTGTACAGTGGGATGCGGGTAAAATAATATGACCGGTTTTCAAATTCAGACGAAATTCATGATCTTTTGACGGGAGTTAACGCCGAGGGATACCATGGGTATCACTCGAAAAACAAGGAACGATGGATATGTATGTTGTCGGAATTGATGTTGGAGGCACGAAAACATCGGTTTGCGTGTCCGATCATACGGGCAAAATATGTACGCAACAGCGTATGGTCAGCGGCGGTGATGCTTCACTGGCCGGGTATGAAGCGCGGCTGTCAACGCTGCTGCACGCCGTAATAAAGGAAAGTGGCGTCGACAGGGCGGATATTTCGGCGGCGGGTGTATCGGCGCCGGGCCCGTTAAGCGTCAAGGATGGTCTGTTGCTGGCGCCGCCTAACAATCCCGGCTGGTTCGATGTTCCGATCGTCGCCATGGTGCGCAATATGCTTGACCTGCCGGTGTACATGAACAATGATGCCAATGCCGGGGTTCTGGCGGAACAAAGGTTCGGCGCCTATCACGATTGCCAGAATATTATCTACCTGACTTTCAGCACCGGGATGGGCGGAGGAATCATCGCCGCCGGACAATTGGTGCAGGGAATCACTGATATGGGCGGCGAAATCGGACACCAGATTCTCGATGCCGCCGGACCGCCCTGTCCATGCGGTATGCGCGGTTGTTTTGAAGTTTATTGCGGTGGCCGTAATGTCGAATTACGACTGCGCGACATGCTGGCGGCAGATCCGTCGATCAACACCCTGTTGCGGCAACGGTGTGACGGGGACTTGGAACGATTGGATCACGCCATGTTCGCCGCCGCCGCTCGTGACGGCGATCCGTTTGCGGTCGCGCAATGGGATGCATTTATCGAGCGATTGGCCCAGGGAATCGGCAACCTGATCATGATTCTCAATCCCGAAGTGATTCTGTTGGGAACCATCGCCCTTCATGAGGGGGATCTGGTGTTGAAACCGTTACGCGAAAAACTGCCGCGCTATACCTGGTCCTGGCCGTTGCAAGCCTGCCGTATCGAGACGACGACACTTGGTAAACGATTGGGCGACTTGGCTGCCGTCGCCGTGGCGCTCAGCGCTCAGCCTGTTCCGTCCAGTCTCTGAGAACCCGCGAAGCGAGTGTCAGGTACCGCGAACCGAGTGTCGGGTGTTTGAGAGAACATTCGTAAACCGCTTGAAAAAAGAAACATCACATTTTGGTCTATCTGCCCCGAAAAACCTGATTTTCGCCGCGAAAATCACGAGGCCACACTTGTTTGAGAGAACGCGAAAACCGGTGGACGCGTACGGGCGACGATGACG
>PWZG01000065.1 GCA_003567575.1 PVC group bacterium
GCCGCCACGGCATTTGCGGTGGAATCCGAAGATCTTCCGCTAACCCTGCTGATGTTGCGGAAAGCAGGCTATACGCCGCATACCCAACCCGTTGGCCCTTGGTCGCTGATCGTGTTCGATCCCGACGAAACGATCACGGACAGCGAAAACGATTTGCTGTGGTGGACCGGACGTCACCTGCTGCGCAAGCATTGAATTCCGCCAACACTCTTCCTCCTAAATCATTCTGTCCTAAATCATTCTGTCCAAAACTCTTCCTCCTCAATCATTCTGTCCTAAATCATTCTGTCCAAAACTCTTCCTCCTCAATCATTCTGCCCTCAATCATTCTGCAATGAATTCCCCTTCCCTATTCGGGCGTCCAACAATTCGCGCACGGCTTCGTTGACCCACAGGCGTCCCACCTCATCGAAGGGCACCAGGTCCTCCCCCTCGAATGCGTCCAGCCACACGATCACCAATTTGTGTTCCGGGACCACAATCATGGCGAACCGGCCTCCGTATCCCGAGGCTATGAAGGTCCGGGGCGTGGCATCCGGGAGCAGTCGCTTACCGTCCGCCGTCTTGCGGTTTAACCACCAGAAAAAACTATGCGCGCCGGCATGGCCTTTCTGATCCGGACCGCCGCCGATCGAATGCGCTTCGTGAAAGCGTTCCGCCTCCTCGCCTTGCGTGCGCGGCAACGTCACCGGAATGGCGCTGTCCAGGGCCAACCGAACGAGATCCTTACGCAGTACGGACTGTCCCTGCCATTGACCGTTCATCATGTACAGATGCCCGAAACGGGCCAAATCCCTTGCCGAGATACGAAGACGACCGGGGTGCGAGCCGGGATGTCGAAAGGTTGGGTGGTCCTCGAAACGCAGGTGTCTGCCCAGGCGCTCGACGAGCAGCGCCTGATCCGCGCCGCCGTAACCACAGGCATAGACCCGTCTAAACAGGGTCCAAACCAGCAGTCCGGTCTGAAAGTCGTTATATCCAAATGCCGCCCCCGGCGGCTCGCGCAGCCCATAGCCGGACGTCTGATCGAGTAAATGCCGGAAGGTAATATCGCGGTCCTTGAACCCGAGATCCTTATTCAAGGTTGCCAATTCCGGCACCCATGTTACGACCCGATCATCCAGTGATTCAATCAGGCCGTCCTCAAGCGCCTTCAGGGTAAAATGCGCGTAAAACGGTTTGGCCACCGAAGCCACATCATTGAGCCGCGTATCATCGCCCCACGTATGGACCATGCGGCCTTTGTAAACGATGCAGCCGTCCCCGCCCAGACGGGCGGAAAAAGAGTGCAATCGTTGTCCATCGAAGCCGGCCGCCTTCGGCGATATCCATGCCCAGTTTGCGCCGGGAAACGATCGATCCTCGCGAACACGCCAGGCCACCCATCCGCCAAGGATCGCCAGCGCCAGGATCAGGAACGCCGCGCCGAGCATCCGGTGATTCCGGGTATCCGCATGGATTCTAATGGCGCCTTGTGTATCGTTTCCGGCATCGCTATCGGTTTTAAACGCCGTATTCATCAATACAAAATGCCAGAAACAGAACGCGCTTGTCAAGTCAGGCACGGAAATTTACAGCAATTATTCTAGTGATTGCGGTCCTGTATTTTCAACCTGGTTTCGCCGATTATATCAAAAAATATTCTTGCCCTTGACTTTTCAGGGGGGTATATTATGATCCTGAAGCAGTAGCATACCACAGGGATGCGGAATGTTGGAATACTGAATATTGGAATATTGGAATTATGAAAAAAGTATTGTTATCGGTCGGGTTCTTATTCCTCGGCGTGTTGCCTTCGGTCACAGCGACTGTACCGGCCCGGATTCCGGCATGGTGCAAGCCTTCGTCCGTCGGCGAAGCGATCGCGCGTTTACCGATCGATACGGCAGCAGGCGATGGCGGCTGGCGGATGGGTCCGGATCTGACGGTTGTCCATGACACATTGCTTGATGCGCCGGTCTGGGAACACAGCGGCGGACGGCGCGGCTGGATACGCTCACGCGCACCGTTGCCTGAAGCCTATGCGATCGTCGCCCGTTTGCGTGTGATGGACCGTAACCACGGAGCAACGCTTGCGGTGGGCGCCGACGGGCCGGACGCCAATCCGCAAAAGACTTTCGAATTGACGCTTCGCCCCACCGGCGATCGCGTCTGGCGCGTGAATACCCAACGCGCACGGCGCGACCATTATCTGGAGGCGACGGACCTTCCGGCCGACGGCCCGGCGCGCGCCAGAAAGGAAATGCTCGACAGTATTCCGGGGCGTATCGATTTCGGCGAACGCTATGCGCAACCACCATCCCCTCTTTCCGATGAAGGTTACCGGCGCGAGATCGAGGCGGCGCTAAACGCACGGCCGCCGGCAACCAATACATGGATGGAATTGCGCATCGAATACCGGCCGGAAGCATTGCGCATGTGGGTCAACGGCATTCCGGTCGGAGAACATCATCCGGCCGGCTCCTTCGACGGCGACGTACATTTGCAACTCGATCGATCCGTACGCGTGGCAACTCTGGAAATTCATCCGCTGGACAGCGTGCCCGATGCGTTTGAACCCGTTGAATTGACCGAACGGCTTAATGCGCAGGCGATCGGCGGCACTGGCCCGATTGCGCTGCATGCGAACGCACTGCCACCGTCTGACGGCGTCGTCCGGGTGGAAGGCGTCCCCTTCAGGTTCGCACGCGATATCGAGGGTCAGGATCATGTCGATATCGGACAAAGCCTGTTCCGTAAGCGTAATCGTTCCGGGCATTACATGGCGCGCGTCACCTGGCCCGCACCGCGTTTGTTCGATCCGGCCCGGATCATGTTCACGGCGCCCAACCGCGCCTACAGCCGTTTGTGGCTGATTGCCGCGTTCGACGAATCGCCGCGGACAGTGCCGGTCGTGACCGCCCGCTTTTTCAAACCGACCAGCGGATTTCCGATCGACGCAGCCACCGAGATTCCGGGATTGACGGCGACCAGCGTGCCGGGAGCGGCGCAACGGCTACCGGTCACCCGCGCGGACGGGTCGTCCGCGAATCTGTGGCTGGTTCCCATCGATTTGGATCCTGCCCGGATAGGTTCGGAAATGCGTGATCTTTCGTTCCTCTCGATGGAATTGACCAAAGCCGTTCATCCGTATCGCGGTTATCCCGACCCGGCCAATTACGGCTGGTTCCAGGGCGGGTTACCCAGCGGTGTACGCGTGTTTGCCATGACTCTGGAGACGGCTCCCGTCCATATGATCGCCGGCGGCAACCGTCACGGCAACGTTTACGTCGCGCCCGAACAACCGCTCTGGCAGGTTGATCTGAGTAATCAACGAGCCGAACCCGTTTCGGGAATGGTCCGCCTCCGTGTCACGGATCCTTACGGCGAACCGGCCGGTGTCGTCGAAAGCCCGTTCGCGCTTGCCGCGACGGGATACGCCCGTCTCGAAATTCCGCTGCCCACCCGGGTCAACGGTTTGCATACCGTCCTGACCGAAGTCGAAGTGGAAGATCCGGCCGCGCCACGTCCCGGACGCGTTCTCGGTATATTCCGGCGTGACGCGACGCAAACCGTGCATCTGTCCCGCAAAGGCACGTTTGTCCAATTGCCGCCTGACCGGCGTCAGGCGACCAAGGAAAACAGTCGCTGGGGTATTTTCAGTTGGAGCGGCGGACACGGCACGCATGACGTGGCGGAAGACGACATGTACCTGTTGCGCGCGGCAGGCGCGCGTATCGGCCCGGGCCAAGGGCAATTGGACGTGGAGACGGGCGAGACATGGGGATTACGTCCCCGGGGCCAGCATATCGGCAATGATCAGCGCAGCGCGCAGCGCTGGGCCTTCGAAGATCCATACGATCCGGAAAAATACGCGGAAAACCGCGATCAGATCGGGAAACGCATCGCCGAGCGTTCGGCGCTTCACCCGAACGTTCCCTCCTGGTCCATGTTTATCGAAACATCGATCACTCCCCATCTGACCTACGGTGTGCCGCGCCGTTATATCGGCGATGATCCGGAGTGGACCGAGGAGGAAGCGCATCGTATACGCGGCCACATGATCTATGGGCAAGCGGTTTGCGAAGGCATCCGTAAACACGCGCCGGAAGCGAAAATCGCCCTCGGCTGGGCCGCCTCGGCCTTTACGATTCCTTTACTTGAATCAGGGTTCCCGCGCGAATTATTCGATTACATCGGCGCCGACGATCCGGTCTTCGAGCGTACCCCCGAAATGCCTATCCGCGAAGTGACGGCCAGCCGCGTCTGGTTGTTGCGCCAGGCCATGAAGGAACACGGTTACGAGGACGTACCGGTCATCCATAGCGAGTCCTACTACCCCTCGAGTCATCCGCTGGCGCTGGGCTGGCGCCGTTCGGCAGACCATTATGTGCGGCTGCACATGCTTTCTCTGGCCATGATGCCCAATACCATCTTCTCGGGAACGTTCAGCCTGCAAGATTGCGCCAGCTACTGGGGCTCGCAGCACTACGGCGAGCACGGCTTGATCGGCCGCCAGCCGGAAGCCAATCCGAAACCGGCCTACGCGGCCTACGCCACCATGACGCGCCTGCTCGATCCCGGCGAATACCAGGGTTTCGTGCCAACCGCTTCACACTCGGTTTACAGCCTGCATTTCACCTCAAGAGGACGCAATGTTTATCCGTTGTGGACGATTCGCGGACGGCGCGAGGCGCGGCTACGATTTCCTGAAGGCGCTCAGGCGGTCAAGGTCGACGAATCGGGTAACGAATTCCCGCTCGCGATCGAAAACGGCTGGACACGCGTAAAGCTGACGCCGACACCGCTGTGGGTCGCCTCGGAGCAACGTATCGAGGAAATCACGCTGGGCGAGACGGATCACGGTTTCGTCCGTAGCGAACATGACTTGCTGCCTGCTTCATTCGGTGAAAACGCCGTGCGATACCGCCCGGAAAACGAAGTGACGCCGGGCGAACACGCCGTTTTGCTCGACGCCCTCGAGATCCCATGGACGACCGTGCCGGGCCCCTATGCGCCGCACGCCGAAAACCACTGGGGTATGCCGCGGCATGACGGTCCGATGCGTTCGGAAATCGTGCGTTGCGACAAACGTAACGCGCCGGTCTGGCAGATCACGCTTGAGGAACCAGACATTGAACGCCCGCTGACCGCCTGGTACAGCGTGTTCGAGCCGGCAGCACCGATCGCTATTCCCGGCAAGGCGCGCGCGCTGGGCGTCTGGGCCGATGGCCGCTCGAACTGGGGCCGTATCGTCTACGAAGTCGAGGACGCCGGCGGCGAAATATGGCGCAGTATCGGCACCAAGGACGACTGGAACTGCGACGATATCCATACCTGGTCGTACTTCAACTACGACGGCTGGCGTTACATCGAATTCCCGTTGCCTTCGCATCTTCCCTACGATAACTACCGCGAACACGACACGACCTGGTGGGGCAGCGACGGCGACGGGGTGGTGCAACTGCCGCTGACATTGCGGCGTATCATTATTGAACATCGTACCCATAACATTTACGCCGATGAGAAGGTCGAAGTCGAGGATCGCAGCGTACGGCTGCACCGTCTCAAAGCCATTTATGACAATGCCGAATCCATGACAGACACGCCGGTGAAAGTGCAGCATGCCGCTGCCGGCCGGTTGCAAAAGCAATGGGCCGAAACGGCGGGAGCGTTGCCCAACCCGATCGCCGATTTGCGCGCTTCGGGCGCCGGCGAACCGACGGCTTTCGAAACGCTGACGCCGCCGGACGATTACGACGGCCTGGTTACACGACTGGAAATCGCTCTGCGCCCGGTCGACGGCGCGAAAGAATACCGCGTCTACGTGGCAGCCTACGAAGACGGCCGCGGCGCGGCGCGCATCGCGCACGGCGCTGAACCGACACTGACCGCCAGCCGCCTGCAACCGGGATTCCCGCTCTACCTGTTCGCCACCTATGTGGACGCCGACAACAAGGAGTCGAAACCCACGGAAGCACACCGCATTCTTCTGGTTGACGATTTCCCGTTCCGATAGGAAACGTAAATATGATCAAGCTTGGAATCATCGGATACGGTGCGCGAATGCATAACATGGTTCGCACCCTTCGACAGGTCGAACCCGACCTGCGCGTACATACGATTTTGGATCCTGATATCGAAGGGTCGCGCACGCGGCTCGACGAAGCGGACCGCGCGCAAGTGCGTTTTGCCGACGATCTGGACGCGTTTCTGTCGCACCCCGCATTCGATGCCGTGGCGATTGGCACCCGCTGCAATTTGCATGCGCCGTTGGCGGCCCGGGTGGCCGCAACGGATTTGCCGTTGTTTCTGGAGAAACCCGTGGCGGTTTCCCTCGAACAGGCGCTGACCCTGGAACGTGCCTTCAACGGTTCGGCATGTGAAACCGTGGTGAGTTTCCCGTTGCGAATGACCCCGCTTTGCACGCATGCCGCGCGTCTTATCAGTCAAGGGGCCGTGGGTGAAGTCGAACATATTCGGGCATTCAACCAGGTACCATATGGCACCGTTTATTTCGATCACAACGGGTATCGTAATTTCGACGTTACCCAGGGATTGTTTCTCCAGAAGGCCACGCATGATTTCGATTACATGATGATGCTGGCGGGATCCCCAATCATACGCGTAGCCGCCATGGCCAATTTTGGCCGTGTATTCGGCGGCGACCGGCCCGCCGGATTACGTTGTTCGGTCTGCGACGAAGCTGATACATGTTTGGAAAGTCCGCGCAACCGCGCGCGTAACGCGTCGGGCGGCAGTCTCCAAGATCATGCCTGTCTGTTCAGTCGCGATCTTGAAAATCCGGAAACGGGAATGAACGAGGATGCCTCCAGCGCGCTGGTAGCCTTTGCATCCGGCGCCCACGGCGTCTATTCGCAGGTATTCTTCTCGCGAAGGGATGCCGCGGCGCGCGGCGCCATCGTAAGCGGCTATCACGGAACGGTTTCGTTCGATTGGTACCGGAACGAAGTGCGTCATGTACGGCATCACCTCGCGGTCAGCGACCGCGCCGAAACTGGCACGAGCGCCGATCACATGGGTGGCGATATCGAACTGGCCCGTAATTTCATCGATGTAATTCGCGGCAAGGCGCGCTCACGGGCAACCCTGCGTGACGGATTGCAAAGCGTATATGCCTGCCTGGCCGCGCGCGAGTCCGCAGCAAGTGGACGTTTTGTCGACGTGCGCCAGACATTCAAATGATGTAACTGTTCAGGTATCCCTGGTAAGTCAGTCATTCCTGGCTGACTTTCCTGAACTGGTTGTCGTGTCAGGCAGGAATGCCCGACTTACTTCGCCCAAAACAGGCCAATCGCCGGGCTACCTGAACAGTTAC
>PWZG01000574.1 GCA_003567575.1 PVC group bacterium
CCGCGCTGGCGCCAATCATACTGAGAATATCGGAATCGTTTTCACCATCGGCCGAAAGCAGCATATTATTGACTTGCACTTCGTTATGGTAGCCTTCGGGAAACAGCGGCCGGATCGGGCGGTCGGTCAAGCGGGCGGTAAGTATTTCCTTTTCCGACGGCCGCGCTTCACGTTTGAAGAAACCGCCCGGGAAACGACCGGCAGCGGAAAATTTTTCGCGATACTCGACTTGCAGCGGGAAGTAGTCGATACCTTCCCGCGGTTGATCGGATGCGGTCACGGCGGACAGCAGGATGGTGTCGCCGATACGCACGGTGACGGCGCCCTGCGCCTGGTGTGCCAGCATACCGGTTTCGAGGGTAACGGAGCTTTCGCCGATTTGGACGGATAGATTGACTGATTTCATCATAATAATTCCTTAGAGTGTAACATTTAGCATGGCGTATTTTGCCGTCGCTGCGTAACGGGGGTATACAACGCCGGATTTACGGCGCACAACCTCGTCCGAGGACAACGCATCCACGCGTTGGTCGTCGTGTAAACGATCCGGTGAGACACATTTGTGTTTCATCGATCAATGACGGAGTTTGAGACGCTTGATGATATTGCGGTAACGCGTTTCATCTTTGCGTCGGATATAATTGAGGAGTTTACGCCGCGCGCTCACCATTTTGATCAAACCGTATCGCGAGCTGTGATCCTTACGGTTTCCCTTGAGATGCTCGGTTAAGCTTTCGATGCGTTTAGACAGCAGTGCGATCTGCACTTCAGCCGACCCTGAATCGCTTTCGTGGCGGCGATATTGCTGCTTGATCTCCTCTTTCGTCTGACGGTCCATAGTTACGGCCCTTCTTTCTGCTCTTCTTTCTTCCTTCTTTCTTCGTCTATCACGTAATACGGACCGAAGTGTATGTCATCTTGCGATATTTGTAAAGCACGGAGATCGAACTTTTTTTTCAGTATGCGATCGGCCTTGTCGATATCGGCGGCAATTTGCCGTTGTAAACCGTCGATATGATCGAATCGGCGTTCGTCCCGCAATCGTTCAATTATTAGGATTTCGACACGCTGACCGTATAAATCCCGGTTTTCGTTATTCAAGTGAACCTCCATCACGACATCGGCGGCGTTGTTTTTTTCGGTAAACGTGGGTCGTTGTCCCAGATTCATGACGCCGCGGCAACAGTATCCGTTTTCGAGAATAACGGCAACGGCATAAACACCGTGTGGCGGTCGCACCTCGTTATCGGGTTGCACGTTGGCCGTCGGGTATCCCAGTCGGCGTCCCATGGCGCGGCCGCGTTCAACGGTTCCCATCACGCTGAACGGGCGTCCCAGCATGGCGGCGGCCGCTTCCAGACGGCCGGCCGCAACGGCCTTGCGTATCCGGGTACTGGAAACGGTGTCGCCATCCCATATTACCGGAGGAATCGCGGTTACGGCAATGGCATTGCGTCCGGCCCATTTGCGCAACAGCACTTCATTTCCCGCCGCATGCCGTCCGAAACGCCAATTGGGACCGATAAACAAAGCCGACCAGCGCGGCGCTTCCTGTAACAGCCGCTCAAGAAAGGTTTCCGGTTCCAACGATGCCCAGACCTTGTCGAACGGCAGCGACAGACATCCGTCGACGCCCAGTTTTTCGAGCAGTCGCGTTTTATGCGCCGCCGACGTCAACAATGGCGGCGCGCGGTCAGGCGCCAGCACATGAAGCGGATGCATTTCGAAGGTCAACACCCATAGTTCACCGCCGTTTTTGGAGATGGCCGCGGTGCGGGCCGCGGCAATCACCCGTTGATGTCCGCGATGAACACCATCAAAGAATCCGGCCGCCAGAACCACGGGCCCGCCGTTTTTTTTCAACGCCGAAAAACTTTTTACCCGTAACATCATGTTAACGCAACGACGGAAACGCCGACATGGAAATTAAACGGCGGGTAAGATCGGACAAATCGCCGTTTAGCAGCCGGTCCATTGTCACCGCGTTTTCAACAATCAAATCGCCGCTTTGCGTGCGGCGTAATTGGCTTAAGTGCGCCCCGCATCCCATTTGCATTCCCAGCTCATGACACAACGAGCGCACATAGGCGCCCTTGGTGCAACGCAACCGGAACGCGACGCATGGCGGCGCGAAATCCAGCATCCGGAACTCGTAAACGTGGATCAGTCTTGCCGCGCGTTCCACTTCACGTCCTTTACGGGCGTGTTTATAAAGCGGAACGCCGTCCTTTTTTACCGCCGATACCATCGGCGGCGTCTGCATCCGGTCGCCCTGGAAACGGCGCATGGCCTCGACCAACGTGTCGCGGTTCAAACCGGCGGGATCGCGTTCTTCCAGCACGGTCCCGTCGCCATCATGGCTATCGGTGATAACGCCGAATGTCATAACACCTTCATAAACCTTGTCCGCGCCCATGATGAGACTGGACAGACGCGTGGCACGCCCGATCAGGATCACCAGCAGTCCGGTCGCCTGGGGATCAAGTGTCCCGCCGTGCCCGACTTTGCGCAATCGGAAATGTCGCCGGATACGGTCAACCACATCGTGCGATGTGGGTCCCGGCGGTTTATCGATCAGCAGCACACCATCGCACGGGTCAGGCATAGCCGGTTCCCTCCGGCGGATCCGTATCCTCCGTATCCTCCGTCTCCTCCAGACGATTCAAAAGAGACAGGACCCTGTCGCCCTGCGCCAGCGAATCATCGAATTCAAAAAACAGACGCGGTGTATACTTGATTTTCAATGTCCGGGCCAGATGCGCTTGAATTTCGCGACGCCGGTCGAGCAGCATGGCCAGCACCCGTCCGGCATTTCCGCTCGATTCTTCTTTTCCCGGATCTGACGAAGGCGTGGTGTCGGTTACGTCCGGCGTCGCGCCGGAGACGGCGTCGGCGCCATCCAAAACCGAGACCCATACCCGCGCGGTTCGCAAGTTACTGGCGACGGACACGCGGGTGATCGTTACCGCCGCCAGGTTAATATCGAGACCATGCGCGAATTGCGGCATATTTGCGGCGATTTCGCGACGAATCAATTCGTTTACCCTGACAATACGCTGGGATTTCATATAATACAGATCGATTAAGGGTGGCCGACTAAGGGTGGCGACCAAGAGTTCGGACCGTCTTTCACAGTGTCTGTTTGATGACATCCACCTGATAGAACTCGAGCACATCGTTTTCCTGAAACTCGGGATTACGCTCAAGCCGCACACCGCATTCCTGAGACTGCTGTACCTCGGCGACATCGGTCTGGAAACGTTTAAGCGAGACAATGGCAAGATTTTCGTTCAAAATCTCATCGCCTCGTTTAATCCGTACTTTACACCGGTTATTGATCTGTCCGTCAGTGACCATGCATCCGGCAACGCGTCCACCTTTGGACAGGGTAAACACCTGTTTTATGGCGGCATGTCCGACAACGCGTTCGCGGTGTTCCGGCGCCAGCAACCCTGCCATGGCGTCTCGCACCTGGTCGGCTAATTCATAAATGATGCGGTGCATCCGGATTTCCACACCTTCACGTTTGGCCATCTGGCTGACACCGGTTTCCATACCGACGTTAAATCCGATAATAACCGCTCGCGACGCGCTGGCCAGCAACACATCGTTGGCCGTCACGTTACCGACACCGCTCAGCAGAATATTGGTATCAACCTTTTCGCTACGGACATCCTGAAGTGTCTTGGCGATCGCTCCGAGCGAACCCTGGACATCGGCCTTGAGGATCAGCCGTAACTCGACCTTGTCCTGTTCGCCCATCTGTTGATAAAGATCGTCGAGCGACGCGCGCCGCGGCGCCGCCGCCGTCCGTTTTTCGGTTTGGTCCTCGATTCGAACGCTTTCGGCGCGAGCGCGCGCGGCCTTATCGGTGGCAGCAACACGAAACGGGGCGCCGGCTTCCGGTACGCCTGACAGCCCCATACATTTAACGGGCATTGACGGTCCGGCCGACGGGACCTTGACGCCGTGATCGTCGATCAACGCCTTGATCCGTCCCCAATGCTGCCCGCAAACCACGGCGTCACCCAGGCGTAAGGTCCCGTTCTGAACCAGCAATGTTGCCGTCGGACCCATCCCAGACTCGAGCTGCGATTCGACGACGTACCCGGTTGCCCGCCGTTTGGGATTGGCTTTGAGTTCCATGATTTCGGCTTGCAACAAAATCATTTCAAGCAGGTTATCAATACCCTCGCCGGTATGCGCGCTGACCGGGCAACAGATGATTTCGCCACCCCAGTCTTCGGGATGCAACCCGGCGGTGGCCAATTGTTGTTTTACCCGGTCAACATTGGCTGCCGGCAAATCGATTTTGTTTATCGCCACCATAATAGACACCTTGGCGGCCTGGGCATGGCGAATGGCTTCCTCGGTTTGGGGCATGATACCGTCGTCGGCGGCAATGATCAGCACGGCAATATCGGTCAAGTTAGCGCCGCGTGCTCGCATCTCCGTGAAGGCTGCATGCCCCGGTGTATCCAGAAACGAAATCTTCTTACCGTCCACCGTCACGGTCGAGGCGCCGATATGCTGGGTAATTCCGCCGTGTTCCCCGGAGGCAACCTCCGAGGAACGGATACAATCCAGAATTGAAGTTTTTCCATGGTCGACGTGTCCCAGGAAGGTAACCAACGGTGGCCGTGGTTGTAGATCCCGCGGATGATCAGGCGGTTCATCATCGTCGATCAACTCAGGTTTACGCACCGGTGTTACGTGGCGTTCGGTGCTGCGCTTCTCCTTGGCGATCTCGAATCCGTGTTTAGCAGCTATTTTTTGGGCAACCGAAACATCGAGTCTTTCATTGATCGATGCCAGCACGTTCATGGCCATCAAATCGGAAATCAATCGATTCGGCCGTATTCCAATTTTCTGCGCCAGATCCTTGACAAGAATGGGGCCTTTGACTTTAAGTTCTCTCGGTTCGGCGGCTCGTTTTCCGACAGGCGCGACGCCCGGACGCGACGGTTTGAAAGGCGGTTGCGGCGGCGCGGAAACGGCATCCGGCCGTGATTTTTTTGACGCCGCCGGCTGGCCCACGGGTTCGGCTATGCGCGATCGGTCGGGTTTTGACGGCGGTCGCGGCGGTTTTTGGGGTGTCGTTTGCGTTGGCGCCGGCGCCGTTTGTTTTTGCGGCGGCGTTTCGGTTGCGGGCGGCGGCACAGCCTTCTTCGATGGCGTCGCGCCGACCGGTTGCGATGGCGCGCCCCGCATCGCGGCGATCGCCCGCTCATCCAGCGCGTTAAAATGGTTTTTCACCGGAAATCCAGCGGTTTTTAGCCGCTGAATCAGTTCCCGGCTGGAAACACCCAATTCTTTTGCAAGTTCATGAACTCTCATTATTCCCGTCGTTTTCCTCTGGCGCCGGCGGCGCTTGACAGGCACGCACGGCGGACGCGACAATGGCCTGTGCCTCTTCGGCGCTGATACTGGCTGCTTGTTCAATATCGTTTACGTCCGCCGCCAAAATGCCTGCAACACCCAAAAATCCGGCGTATACCAATTTCTTTGCTGTTTCTTCGTCAATCCCGTCGATGCGCGCCAGCTCTTCGATGGCGGACGAAACCTTTTCCTCGAAACTGGTTTCCTCTTCACTGCGTTCGACTTCAATGCGCCATCCGGACAATTTCGAGGACAAGCGAACATTCTCGCCCCGTTTCCCAATGGCAATCGAGTAGTTATCCGCGTCGGCAACGACGCGTACCACCCGTTCATCTTCGGACTCGATGCGGATTCTCATCAATTTGGCGGGCGCCAGGGCATTACCGATAAACTGCGTGATATCTTCATGCCAGCGTACAATATCGATTTTTTCGTTGCACAACTCGCGAACGATGTTTTTGACACGATTACCGCGCATCCCGACACATGCTCCAACGGGATCAACCCGTTCGTCATGGGTCATGACGGCAATTTTGGTGCGGTAACCGGCCTCACGGGCGACGCCCTTGATATCAACCGTTCCGTCATGGATTTCGCTGACTTCAAGTTCGAACAAACGCTTCACGAAATCCGGATGCGCCCGCGAAAGAATGACGGCCGGCGCACCGGGTTCATCGCGTACATCGAGAATCAGCGCCCGGGTTGCATCACCCACTTGGTAACCTTCGGTGGGTATCCTTTCATGAAAGGGAAGCAAGGCTTCGGTACGGCCCAGGTCAACCACGATATCGCGTGTTTCAAAACGGCGTACGGTTCCCGTCACAACCTCGCCGACACGATTCTTATACTCCGTGAACACAATCTGTCGTTCGGCTTGCCGGATTTTCTGCATGATGGACTGTTTAGCGGTCTGCGCGGCAATACGTCCCAATTTATTCGGTGGCACTTCCATCTCTATCAAATCGCCGATCTCCGCCTTGGGCCGGCGGCGCAGCGCTTCCGTCAACGCGATTTCCTCACGTCGATCCGTCACCCGCTCAACCACGCGTTTGAAGGTAAACGCCTGAATTTCGCAGGTCTTACGATCTATCACTACGCGTGGTTCACCGGCTTCGCCATAATTCTTGCGTATCGCCGCCAAAATCGCGGATTCCAACGTCTGAAACAATAGATCACGGTCAAGACCGCGTTCACGTTCCATATAGTTGACTACAGCCAAAAGTTCTTCGTTCATGGGCTTAACCCCGCCGCCGCAAAACATCAAATCACCCTGTAAAACAGCGGCAATTCGTATTCCGACGGTCTCGCCTTACATTATTTATTGCAACTGTTCAGGTAGCCCCGGGATGACTGCCATTCCTTAATGGCGGTCTTCCCCGAATCGCCATTTATCCGCTTCAGGTTCAGCGCCAGGCATACACGCCTGACGCCATTCTCCCGAAGCCGTGCAAATCGCGGGGCGACCTGAACAGTTACTATTTATCAAATAGTCGCACTTGAACTGTCTTAATCTATGAAACCACGACCGAAAAGTCAAGTATTGTTTTGAAATCGGCGAATAATCGCCGGGATGTCGGGGGTCGGGGGGCGGTCGGCAACTGAATGAATCGATGGAGTTTACGGCAAAGGTTACGGAATAGTTAGGATCGGTCGAGTTTGCGAGGCAGTTCTCGTCGGACAGTACACCAGGACGCGACAGTCGGGTGTCGGGGTTCGGGTGTCGCTGCCGAAGTCGGCAAAGCAGTGCGACGAAGCGTAACCGACGAAGTGTGGCGACGAAGTGTAGGGACACCGAAGTTAAGCAAGGCATCGCTTCGCGGAGATCATGTTTACGGCTCTTTGTGGCCGAGGTCGGCCCGACCTCGGCATCCCATGGCCCGACCTGGCATACCCGCTTTACGGCTCTTTGTGGCCGAGG
>PWZG01000059.1 GCA_003567575.1 PVC group bacterium
CGCCGGTCATCAATTCTATATGGTCCACCAACTCGCCGGCCGCGGTCAGCAGGAAGTTGTCGAGTTGCGAAGGCAACATTTCCGTATCATCGGAGATCACCACCACGGCGCGCGCTTCGCCGTTTTCGACCAGCGTGACCTTTGCCGCGGCGGTCGACATTGCCAGCGGCAAGGCCAAGAGCGCCAATAACGTTTTGATCGGATTGCGTGAATTCATCTCTGTCGTTTTTATTGCCATTTTTTTCTGCTCCTTTCGCTACTCTATTTCCTTACTTTTCGTCTCCCCAACACGCTGAGTCTCCGCCTACTCTTCGTCTCCTTCTTCCTCTCCAATCGACATGATCGACAGGCGGCGACAGGATCGACGGGCGGCGACATGCCGATGAAAAAGTTCTCATGATAACGTCTCCCCTTCCAAGAATTTCGGGGTAATCAATACGTGCCGCCGGCAGGCCAGGCCGCGGCCATCGATCAATTCGCGGGTCAGGCGCAGCAATTCATCGTTCTCGCGTTCATGATCCTGCATGACGCAGGCCAGCGACGGCAAAGCGCCCGGTTGCGGCTGAGGCGCATCCATGCCGATCAAACGGAACGATTTACCCGGCACAATATTCCCGGCAAGCAATCCACGCGAAAACCATTCGGTATGACCACTGGTGGAGGTGAATATCCCATCGGCGCCCGTCTGTTCAAGCATCGACCGCACATCGGGCGGAAGCATTTCGGATTTCAGCTCGGGCAAATGAAATGCCAGCGTTTCCACGTGATAAAAAGCGCAGCCATCCTGAAAACCGCGCCATTTTTCCGCCGCCGACAAGGCAAACGCCTCATCGTACCCCACAAACAGCAACTTCCTGCATCCTCGTTCGGCCAGTTTGCGAGCCGCCAGAAAACCCGCATCGTAATGATGCGTGCCGACACAGGAAAATATGTTGGGAAACGGTGTATGATCGCGAAAAACAAGCGGGAATCGCGCGGCGGCGGCCGCGGCAAACCCCCGGTTCCAATCGATCCGGTGGTGCAGATGGACAATCGCTCCCGGCATACGCCGTGTATCCACCAGATCCAACAGCTCATGCTCCATATCCTGATAACCGGGGCGATCGAGCGCAATCCATTCCAAGACAATCCCATGGACCGGCGCATGCTTGATCAATAACCAGGGCGCGACTCCGACATTCCAACCGTTGCGCCGGGTCCCCGCCATCAGCAGGCCGACGGTGATCTGATTTTTGTTCGGCGTTCCATTCTCGGATTTTACATGATTGACCGCATACCCGTTGCGACCACGGCAAACCAGATAACCTTCATCGACCAACCCACGCAGGGTTTTGCGGACGCGGGCACGCGTGACACCGAACTCTTCGGCAAACGCCGTCTCGGTTTTCAAGCGCTGTCCCGGCAGATACTCGCCTCCGGCAACCCGCGACAACAAGGTTTCTCTTATTGAATCAAGCATGACATCCTTTATGGTTCCACTCCCCGCGGTGCGGTGCGTACCCCGCGCCATCCATAGATACGAATGCGTTCCGCCCAGACACCGGACATGTAGCGTCGATCCGATACCCGCGCCAGATCGGCGCTATCGTTCCATTGTCCGCCGCGATGGCCGGCGCCGACGGCATCAACGCCCGGCCAGCCGGCGACATCCGCCGCGCCGGTGTCCGTCAACGAACCGTCACCGTGGCGCCCCGTAAAGGACCTGCCCTCCGGCCGTCCGACGGTGACCGGGCGTTCCCAAAGATTCCCGCTCAGTTCATCAATCCCCCAGTATGAAGCGCCGGTCGCTTCGCGCGTTTCGCCGGATGCGGCATAAATACCGACTCGAAACGGACCCGGCGGCGACGACAGATTGTAGTTGCAGTTTCCATCGACGGCCCGCGCGGCCGCCGTACCGTCGTTCTCGATCGCCGTCGTCGACTCGATCCGGGTTGTTCCCCAGGCATATTCATCGGGCACCGGATCACGCGGTCCGCGACAGGCTTTTTCGTATTCGAGTTCGCTCATCGGCCGCAATCCGGCCCAGGCGCCGAAGGCCGCGCCGTCGGCCCAGGACAACTGATTGCAGGCGCGCAACGGGGTATCCGCAAGATAACGTTGCTTTTCCGCATCATAACGCAGGGTATGCCGGTCGCGTCCGTATCGGTTCGGGAAACGGGCTGCGGCCTGTTGCGGTGTCAGCCTATTGAGAAAGTCGGCATACTGTCCCTGGGTAATCGGATATTTCATGCAGTAAAACGCCGCGTATCCCTTGGGGTAAGCGGCGGGCAGCGGTGAACCAAGATCGCCGCTGAACATCGGATTGTCATGACCGTCACGCCGGTAAGCCAGTTTCCCGGGTTGATCTCCGATATCCAGAACGTCTTCGGCGTCGATCCGGAAGGGTTCATTTTCGGTGCCGCCGGCGTAAAAGCGATTGGCTTCCGTACCGCCGGAACCGAGATAAAACGCACCTTGCGCCACATAAACCATACGAACGGCAAACGCATCGAGTTGGAACTCGCCGTTTGCAGCGTCCGTTTGCGGCGCATCTTGTAACATGACCGTGACTTGTTTGGCCGCGACATCCCGGCGTCCCGGTGCGGTCAGGCGCAGGAAAATGCCCGTCCGGTCCGCGGGAACAATGCCTTCCAGCGGCGTCCCGGCGCCGGCATCGAATCCGACCGGATTCATGCCGCCCCCGGCAAGCCTGGCATGATGCCATTGTGACCGGTCAGGCGCGCACCACTTGAAAACCACCCAAACCGCATCATGGTTTTTGTCCGGATCGCGCCAGGCATTCGCCCAGTCGATATCGAAGGCGACGGAAACGCTGGCTTGGTCACGCGCCAGAACCGAGACGTTGGCAACCCGCGGATGATCCGTCACGTAGTCGCCGTGCGCGGCTTCCCCCGCCGGAAAAACCGGCGCACGGTGCTCCGAAACGGACCCGGCATCGTTCGCGGCCAGGCAAAGCCGTGACGCGGACAGTAGAATCACCGGGATGAAAAGCAAGGGTTTATCCATCATCTATCTTTAATGTAGTAAAATAAGTGTTCCCTTGAGCGGGAACGGCACATGTTTAAAAAGGCGCGACCCGTCTTCGCCGCGATGCTCCGGCAGTGAACCTTGGCCGCCATCCACCGTAACCACGCCCTGAAAGTCGAGCGTCGCGGGCAACTCCGCGGGGTTCAAGGATTCCTGAATTTGTTCGGGCCGCCGCGCAAATCCACCAATCCAGCCGTAATCGAGACGGATGCGACCGCCGCCGCCGCCGCCGCCGCCATCGCTATGACCGGTTCCCCCATCGGCCGCGATGTGTCCCGATCCCTCGATGCGCGCGGCTTTCACCCAGAGGCTGCCGCCGCTGCCGCCGCCCCCGCGCGAGTTGCCATCCCCGCCTCGCGCCGTCAACGTTCCGTCAACGGTCAGGGTCCCCTCAACCGCCAGAATCAGGCCACCGCCGCCGGTACCAGCATGGTTGTGTTCATTCCCGCTGCTGCCCAACCGCGTTGGCGTCTCGGCCGATCCGTAGGGGGCGCCTCCGTCACCTCCGCTGCCGGCGCCGCCCGCGCCCCCGTAACCGGCGCCGCTACGACCGTTGATGCCGCGACCTTCGCCCGCGCCGCGTACGTAGCCTTCGCTATCGACCGACAAGACGGCGTCTGGTTCCACCGTAACATCACCCAAAATCGTAAGCCGCGTCACGATTTCGTCCGAATAATCCGGTTGCTCGCCTGGAACGCATTGAATATCGAAGGTCGCGTTGCTCGTTATCCGCAACGAGCGGAACACCCAATTCGTGCCCGCCGGCAAAGCGATATCGGTATCGATCACCAAATCCCGTTCCGGATCGGAAACGATATGGAAGGTGCCGTTACGGCCGCGGTCAACCCCGCCGCCGCCCTGCCCTTTGGCACAAACGGTCCCGCCAAACTGGTTGTCCGGCGTATCGAAGGCGATGCGTCCCCCGCCGCCTCCGCCGCCGCCATCGCTATGGCCGACGCCGCCATCGGCGCCGATCAGACCGTTACCGGCAATCGTGGCGGCCTTCAACCAGATACTGCCGCCGCTGCCGCCGCCCCCGCGGTTCCCGCCTGGACCGCCGTGGGCCGTCAGACGGCCATCGACCGACAGGGTTCCTCCGACGTCAAGAACCAGGGCGCCGCCCCCGTCGCCCGCATGATTGCTCCCCGTCGCGCCGCCACTGCCCAAACGGGTCGGCGCGTCGACCGATCCGTACAATCCATAGCCGGGTCGGCCACCACTACCCGCGCCGCCGCGGCCGCCGTGACTTGCGCCGCTGCGCCCCGTACCGGCGCCCTCCCCCGCTTCCCCGGGATAACCCAGACGATCGGCGGACAACGCGCCGCCGATTTCGATCGTGAAATCCTCGATAATCCGCAATCGAGAGGCAATGTCGTTGGTATAACTTTCCTCCACCGTTCCCAGGGTGGATTGAACTTCCAAAGTGACGTTTTCCGGCACGGTCAACGAGCGGAACACCCAATTCGTGCCCGGCGGCAAGGCAATGTCATGTTCAACTACCAAATCCACGGTTTCGCCATCGTGGAAGGTAAAGGTGCCGTGACCGGCGCGGGCGGTGGGACCGTATTGCCCGCGGGCACGGATCATGCCGCTGAACGCAGGGTCCGGCGTATCGAAAGCGATCCGCCCACCGCCGCCGCCGGCGGCATCCGAACCGCCGCTGCCGCCGTCGGCCGTGACTTGCCCCGCGCCTTGGATCGAAGCGGCGCTCAACCAAATGCTGCCGCCGCTACCGCCGCCGCTGCGACTATGCGTCGCCGCGCCGCCGTTGGCCGACAGCATTCCGTCGATCGTCAAGACGCCGGCGATCACCATTCGCACGGCCCCACCGCCGGGTCCCCCCGTGTCACCGGTAAAGTTGCCCCCTCCGCTTCCCAGACGGTCCGGAGATTCGGGCGAACCGTACATTTCGCCGCCGGTACCGGAGGATATCACGCTGCCGCGCCCGCCGTATCCGGCTCCGGCACGGCCGGAACCTGCGCCATCCCCCTGTCCAGCGGGATATCCGGCGCCATCGGCGGACAGCGTTCCCTGAATCGAAGCCGAATCCGCATGAATCGCAACCCGCCCGAAATCGCCGTTATCGTAGGGATTGACTGTCGCCGTCGCGCCCGCCGCCACTGAGAAATTACCGATATTGGTATGAATTCCGGCGATAACGTCTCCATCCTGAAGCGTCAAATCGACGCCGCCCCAGTCGGTGTCATTGGTATACACCGCCGCCTTCACGCACGCACTCGCCACCATCAAACCAAGCATACTTGCCGCCGCCAACACCCATCTTCGTTTGGTTCTCATGATGCGCACCTCCTTGTTTGTTTTTTGTTTTTAGGTTGCGTTCAGTTGCATTATTACACACAATCAAACCGATGACAAGTGTGTTTCGATTTTTTTGATTTTTTTGTTTCTCCGGCATCCGATGGACGCATGGAATCGTCGCGTCGTTCCTCACCGCCGCATTATGTCCCGGGGACTGCCTGGATCGGCCGTCTTACTCAAGGCCGCGTTACGGTTGCCCGGACGACACGGAGGTCGTCCCTCCATTACCGAAATCGGTCGTTTTACGGCATTGTGAAGGGTCGGGTCCCTGCGCCGGGCCTCCGGCAGGCAGGCGTCCCGACCGTCTTACGGGAGGCCAATATTAGTGCCTTAAACTCACGAAACCGGCATGAAAAACAAGAAAACCGTTAGCCGTTCACTCGCGTGATTTCCCTCTCCCTCTGGGAGAGGGCCGGGGTGAGGGTTGGCGAAGCCATTAGAATGAGAATTCACTGGCAACTTTCGTCAACTATTGACAAATCCAACGGACAAGCCTATCGTGCGCGTTGTTTTCATATGTTGGCAACTTATCATCGACGGGGATCCCGAAGTTTCCGGATGGTCTGTCCACATGGGGATCAAGGAATAAGCCATATGAATCAAAACCGTCTCCGGCTAACGTCCCGCGACCGGATGCGGGCGGTCCTTTCCGGCCATATCCCTGACCGGGTGCCGTTCCTGCCGACGATTTACATCGATCACGCCTGCCTGGCCCGCGGCAGACGCTTTGAAGAGGCGCTGGCGAATCCGGCCTTGGGGCAGGAATGCATGCTGGACGCCGCGCGCCGCTATCAGGCCGACGCCGTCCGGTTTTGCATGGGGCCGCCCGCTTCCTGGTACGATGAAAGCGTGGTGACCGAACGGGGCGGCAAACTGGTGCAGGTTTCCAGGCGCGACGGCAAGCTGGAAGGGCATTACGATGTCGAGGGCGGGGGCAAGTTCATGCCCTCGCTTCCGATGGCGCCGGTCAGATCGCGAAACGATGTGGCAAACATCCCGGTGCCGGCGGCGCGCGACTACCTGCAACAAGGTTGCCTGAAAGATGTCAGCCGCTGCATCCGGTCCGCGCATGAGGCGGGCTTGTTCGTCATCGGTATGTGCTCCTCGCAAACCATTAACTTCATGGTCGAACACCTGGGCAGCGCGGAAGCGGCGCTACTGCTTTTTTACGACGATCCCGAACTGGCGCTCGCGCTGATCGACAAAGCGGTGGAGATATCGATCGAAAAAGGCAAGGCGTTTATCGAGGCGGGCGTGGATTGTTTATACATTGGAGATTCTTACGCGTCGGGCAGCGTAATTTCCCCCGATATTTACAAGCGTTTCTGCGCGCCGGCGTATACCGAGACAGCCCGTGAATTTCATCGCCGCGGCGTATTCTGTTATAAACATTGCTGCGGCAATTACGATCCCATGCTCGACGACCTACTCCAGGTCGGCGTGGATGCCATGGACGGCATCGATCCCGAAAGCGGCATGAGTCTACGGCGTACCAAGGCGAAAATCGGGGATCGGATAACCCTGATGGGCGGGCTGAGTTGCCTGACGCTGCTGCGGGGAACACCCGGACAGGTCCATAAGGAAGCCGCGCAATGCGTGGCGGACGGCAAGCCGGACGGGCGTTACGTCCTCGGCAGCGCCTGCGCCGTACCCCGCAATACGCCTCCCGAAAACCTATTGGCCGCCAGGGCAGCGATTGACCGATACGGTATTTATTCGTAAAATTAACGAGCAACTTACAATACAAAAAAGGCAACATCATGACAGCGAACAATCAACCTAAAATTCCCAACGCAGCAAATCCGATCATTTTTGGCTCGCAATACTATCGCCCCCCCACCCCGTCGGCCGAAAACTGGGAACACGACATGGAACGGATGAAGGCGGCCGGCTTGAATACGGTCCAGTTATGGGCTGTATGGGGATGGATCGAACCGGAGGAAGGAAAA
>PWZG01000030.1 GCA_003567575.1 PVC group bacterium
GAAAAGCATTGTCATTCCGAGCGAAGTCGAGGAATCTCGGCACTCCGCGACGGACGCAGATCCCTCGACAAGCTCGGGATGACACCGGATTGATTCACACCATTTGTCGGACACCACACTAACGCGGAACTACGCCGGATCGCCGCAGTCCACAGCGCCGCTTCGCGGCGCGGATTTAAGAAGACCAGCCGCTTATGGCAAAACTTCCGGTGCTTCCCTTCGGAGGTTGCGTTTTGCGGTCGGCTGGCGTATCTTATATATGGCGATGACCGATCACGGATAGAAACGGAGGCATACCATGGGCGACAAGGGACAGAAAGACAAGAACAAAGGGCAGAAACAGAAGTTCGTCAAACAGAATAAAGACGCCAAAAAGAAAACGGATAAACAACACAAACAAAATCCATGACGAATCGTTCGCGATCTGCCCGATAATGCCTTGAAGTATCACGCGGAACTGATATCATGGCTCTGTAAGCAACCGGGCATAGTACGCGAAGGTTTACCACGGCATGGATGAAGCAAGCATAACACAAGGATTCACCGGGCAGGGATTGGATATTGACCGGCTCGATACGCCTTGTCATGTCCTTGACCGTGCCACGTTACGACGTAATCTGGCTATATTGCGCAGCGTAAGCGAACGGACCGGCTGCCGTATTTTGATGGCCTTGAAGGCGTTCGCCATGTATCACGCGTTCCCGGATATCGCACGCGCATTGTCTGGCGCGGCGGTCAGTTCGCTTAACGAAGCTCGGCTGGCCAATGAATTTTTCGAGGGCGAAACGCATGTTTTCGCACCGGCATACGCTCCCGCCGACGTGACCCGGTTGTTGCCGATCGTCGATCACATGGTATTCAACTCGTTTGAGCAATGGCGACGGTTTCGACCGCAAATCGATGCGTCGGGGCAGGGGATACATTGCGGGATACGGATCAATCCGCGACATTCCGAAGTGGCAACGCCGATGTACGATCCATGCGCACCGCGCTCACGTCTTGGCGTTACGCCCGAAAGATTCGAACGCCGATCATTGGACGGTCTGACCGGATTGCATTTTCATACCTTATGCGAATTAGGTGCGGACGCGCTGGAACGGACGGTGGATGCAGTAAGTAGTTTGTTCGGCGATTGTTACGATCGTTTGCAATGGATTAATTTTGGTGGCGGCCATCACATAACGCGTGACGATTACGACATGGAACGGTTATGCCGGGTCATTCGCGACTTCAGGCGTCAAACCGGATTAACGGTTTACCTGGAGCCGGGTGAAGCGGTGGTGTTAAATGCCGGCATTCTGGTGGCATCCGTTCTGGACGTGGTTGACAACGAGGGTCCGATCGCGATTCTGGATACGTCCGCCGCGGCGCACATGCCGGACGTTTTGGAGATGCCGTACCGGCCTTCGATTGTTGGGGCCGGTCTGCCGGGGGAATACCCGTATACCTGCCGGTTGGGCGGTTTGACATGTCTGGCCGGGGATGTGATCGGCGATTATTCGTTTCCCAGGCCATTGGTGGTCGGTCAGAAAATTGTTTTTCTTGATATGGCACACTATAGTATGGTAAAAAGTACGTTGTTCAACGGAGTGGCTGCGCCTTCGCTGGCATTATTTGACCGTAGCAACGGCGATTATAGCGTGGTGCGCGCATTTGGTTACGAAGACTATCGGAACCGGATGGGGTAACATGCCGTTGAACACGGCGACACGAACGCTGACGGAGCGGCCGCTTGCAAGGGAAAAGACGGACAACATACGATGCGAAATCAGTAGCATCCTATAGGGATGCGGAATGGTGGAATATTGGTATTCCATATTATTCCATGGGATGACGGTGATGCGAAATTTGACTTTAAAACTCGGTTTGATAATTGCGATTTTTATTTCGGTAGGGATGTATCCCGTCCGGGAATCCAATGCACAGGTACGTGTACGTAAAGCGGCGGAAATCACGTCGCCAATCGATATTTCCGGCTTGAATATTGCAGGCGATGCGGCATCGCGCAGCTTCCGTCAAACGCTGGTCGATGATTTGAACCGATTCGGCTGGTTCACCGTGGCGGCGCCCGGCAGCGGAGCGTTTCGTGTTTTAGGCGAGCAAACCGTGGCCGACGGTTCGATGCAGGTACGGTTGGAACTGGTGCGTACTGCTAACCGGGAATCGTTGTTGCGTCGTACGTACTCCGGTCGGACCGCCGAGGCGCGTAATCTCGCGCACCGGATTCATGACGATTTGGTGCAGGCGGCGACCGGCCGGCGCGGTATTGCGTCGACGACCCTGCTGATGATCGGGAACCGGAGCAATGCGAAGGAAATGTATTGGGTGGATGCCGATGGCCGCAATCTGCGCCAGGTTACCCATGATGGTTCCATCAGTGTTGCGCCGGCATGGGCGCCGGATGGCAAACGGTTCGTTTACACCTCGTTTGTCGGCGGTTTCCCCGATATCTATCTGGTCGATCTGGAAAGCGGTCGCCGCGAACGGATCGCGGCATTTCCGGGTTTGAACAGTAGCGCTGCCTTTTCGCCGGACGGCACCGAACTGGCATTGATTCTGTCCAAAGACGGTAATCCGGAATTATACGTCCGCAATCTGCGCAGCGGAAGGTTGATGCGTCTGACCCATACCCGGTATGCCAACGAAGCATCGCCGTCCTGGTCGCCGGACGGACGGCGCATTGTCTACGTCTCCGATTCAACTGGCGCTCCGCATCTTTACGTGGTCGACCGCGACGGGAAAGAGAGCCGGCGTTTGACCCGGCGTGGCCGCGACAATGTTTCGCCCGATTGGGGGCCGGATGGCCGGATTATTCTCAGCAGCCGGCGCGGACCGCATTATCAATTGGTTCTCATCGATCCTGATACCGGCGAGGAGATGGTGTTGACATCCGATCCGGCCGATCACGAAGATCCCAGTTGGGCGCCGGATGGACGGCACGTCGCCTTTACACGTAGTTCCGGCGGCCGTTCAGCCATCTATATGCTTGACACGCTGACCGGTTCCTCTGTACCATTGTCGCGTACCGAGGGTCAATGGTATTCGGCGGTGTGGTCACCCCGGTGAAGGTAACGCGGTTGCGCTTGATAAATTATTTGAATCTATTTGTTTTTCAAGGGTTTAAGGAGGTTTTCATGGACAAGAAAAGATGTTTGGTGATTGCGTTGACGGTGGTGGTGGCGTTGGGATCGTTCGGTTGTGGATGGCGCAGAGGCAAGGATGTTGATGATTTTCCGCCGGCACATCTGGATGCAGGTTGGCCCGGCAGCGCTGATTTTCGGTTTGATGACGATCCATTGGCCCAGCGTTTCGGTTACACTCAAACCCTGGATGTCCACTTCGAAAATGTACTGTTTGGTTTTGATAGTTCCCAAATAGCCTCAGGCGAACAGTCCAAAATCGAGGATGTAGCCAATTACATGCGGCGCAATCCCAATGTCAAGGCCATTATCGAAGGGCATACTTGCGACATCGGCAGTCGCGAATACAACATGGCATTGGGCGAACGGCGCGCGCTTGCGGCACGCGCTTATCTTGTCCAGTTGGGAATAGAACCGGCGCGTATTCAAACGTTGAGTTACGGTGAAGAAAATCCTTTGCATTTCGGAACCAGCGAAGCGGAACGCCGTTTAAACCGTCGCGCTGCCTTCAATATGGTTCAGTAACACACGGATTCGCCATGAACCCACTGGCGTTGTTGCATTTGTCGCCTGGTGTGGGGGAAGTGCTGCTGGTACTTTTCGTCATCCTGATCCTTTTCGGCGCCGACCAGTTGCCGGGAATCGCTCGTTCATTGGGGCGGTGGCTGCATCAGGTGCGGCGCGCAGCCGACGATTTTCACGATCAATTGCTGGATGCCGACCTGTCGCCGCCGGCGAACGCCGGCCAAACAGGGAAACGACCCGAGACAACTCCCGGTACGGATGCGTCGTCGCCGGGCCAAGCGGCGGCGGCGAAAAAGAAGTCGCATTCAGCGTTTGATTCCGGTGCGCACGATGGATAATCATGCCACGTTCAATGACGAACCACGGCCTTTTTTAAGCCATCTGACCGATTTGCGGCGGACCCTCCTGCAAATCCTGGCGGTGAGCGTTTTGGCGATGGCCGTCATGGCGCCGTTGTCGCCATGGCTGTTGCGTATCATGAAATGGCCGCTTTCCCATGCCGTTGACGATCCGGATGGGTTTCTTGTCAGTTACGAAGTCGCCGCCGGCGTCATGGTATTGTTGCGAATAACGTTTAGCGCCGGTATCCTGCTGGCGGCGCCATGGATTCTGTTCATTATCGGAAGATTTGTTTTTCCCGGATTGACCGCTGCCGAAAGAGGGGTTATCCGCCGCTATGCGGGACTCGCCGTCGTGATGTTCCTTGCCGGCGCCGGATTTGCTTTCGCAATCATATTACCGTTGGCGCTGCGTATGTTGCTGCAAATGCATCAATGGATGGGAATCACGGTACATAATGTTTTGGCAACCAATTATATCGCCTTTGTAACACAACTATTGTTGGGATTCGGATTGGCTTTCGAAATGCCGGTAGTATTGCTGGCAATGGGCCGGATGGGCATCGTCAACGCCGCGCAATTGCGGGCCAAACGACGGCACCTGATCGTGACCTTATTGATTGTGGCCATGTTGATGACGCCGCAGGATGTCGTGACCCAAATCCTGATGGCACTGCCGTTATACTTGCTTTTCGAAGGTTGCATACTGCTGATAGCGCGAGAGAAAACGAACAGGAAGGACGACAATGAATGACGAACGCGAAAGATTACAAGAGATATTAATGGAGACCCCCGCTTACACTCTGGCGTACGAAGATTTGAATTTGTTGAATCGCGATGAATTGCGCCCGATCAGGTTGCAACTGGAGTTGATGAAACCGGAAATGGTGCAGCAGGAAAACAATATCGTATCGACGATCGTGGTTTTCGGCAGTGCGCGTATGCCGGAACCTGAAACCGCTGCGGCGGAACTGGACCGGATGCAAGAAAAGGCGGCCGCTGCGCCGCGGGATGCCAAGGCGCAATCCGCCTTGAAACGGGCGCGTAAAAGGATGCAACAGTCGCATTACTATTCCGTTGCCCGTGAGTTCGGACGTATCGTTTCATCATCATGCCAGATGGAAAACCAGTGTGAATATGTCGTGGTGACCGGCGGCGGTCCCGGTATCATGGAAGCGGGCAATCGCGGAGCATACGATAGCGGCGCCAAAACGATCGGCTTGAACATCGCGTTGCCTTACGAACAACGGCCTAATCCATATATCACGCCGGAGTTATGCTTCAATTTCCGCTATTTCGCTATCCGTAAAATGCATTTCCTCATGCGTGCCCGCGCCCTGGTCGCATTCCCCGGCGGATTCGGCACCATGGATGAGCTGTTCGAAGCATTGACCTTGATTCAAACCAAGAAAGTATCGCCGATTCCTGTGGTGCTGGTCGGACGGGAATTCTGGGAACGCGTCTTTAATTTTTCGTTATTGGTCGAGGAAGGATATATTTGCGCGGATGATTTGGACCTGTTTTCCTATGCCGAGGACGCAGCGGAAATTTGGCGCCTGATAACCGATTATCATGCCCGTCAACCGACGCCGCGGCAACCGGATCATTTCCCCTGATCCATCCGTGAAACCTGAACCCAAAACCGCAATACCGCTGACGGCACGCGAAACGGCGATGACCATCGTCGCCGAATGGCTGCAAAAAGGATGTCATCCCGATCGGTTACTCGAAGAACTTACGGCAGCCCGTAATGCCGCCGTTCAGGAAATTGTATACGGTGCGGTGAAATGGCGACGGACATTGCAATGGCGTATCGATCGGGTGGCCACGCGAGCGCCGCGCCGGGATGCGGCGGCATTGTTGCTTACGGCGGCCTGCGAACTGTTCGTTATGACCGATTCGCCGGCGCATGCGGTTGTCCATGAAACGGTGGCCATCGCTCGCCGCCGACGTCTGACGCGTAACGAAACCGGCTTTATCAATGCTGTTTTGCGGGGAATGCTGCGCGATCGCGCAACTGCGGATCGTGTTCTGGCGTCCTGCCCGGCGCCGTTGCGTCTGTCGCATCCCGATACATTATGGCAACGTTGGGTGCGACAGATCGGCGCTGAATCCGCGGAACGGTTGTGTATTTGGAATAACGAGCGTGGCGACACGGTGATTCGCCCGCAATATTGCGGCGGGATCAATACCGGTTTGCGCGAACGGTTGCACTCAGCCGGTATTGCCGCCGAAATTCATCCGGCGCGACCGCGGGAATGCCTTGTACTGCCGCGGGGAATCCGTTTGGAAATCGTTCCCGGATACGATGAAGGGGCGTTTACAGTGCAGGATCCCGCGACGCTGATGGCGGTGGATATGCTGGCGCCGCAACCTGGGGAACGCGTTCTCGATGCCTGTGCCGCGCCGGGCGGCAAAACGGCGGTGCTGGCCGATCGCATGAACGGCAGTGGCCGACTTGTCGCACTGGAGGTGGACCCGTGGCGTGTCCGACGTCTGGCCGCTAATATGGCGAGAATTAAGCGCGGCGAGGTCACGATTTTGCAGGGAGATCTAACGGGGGAACACGCCGCTTTACCGGACGCGCTGCACGATATCGCGCCCGAAGGATTTGACGCGATTCTGGTCGATGTACCCTGTTCAAATACTGGTGTCTTACGCCGCCGCCCAGACGCGCGCTGGCGCTTTCATCCCGAACATCTGCGCACACTGACACAATTGCAACAGGCATTGTTGTCGGCGGCCGCGGTCCTGATTAAGCCTGAAGGCCGTATCGTCTACAGTACGTGCAGCTTGGAATGCGAGGAAAACAGCGGCGTTATTGCAGATTGGATTAAAACGCATCCGGAATTCCGGTGTGATGAAGAAAAAGGATTGTTCCCGCCGGATAACCTGACCGACGGCGCCTATGCCGCGCGGTTGGTGCGGCGCAAAGCGGCGCGGATTTAAGAAGACGGGTCTTTCGCAAAATCGGTGGGTTGGTTTGACGTCTTATGTGTGACCGAACCGACAGTCCGGCCAGGGATGAAGTGGGTCGGGTAAGGGTATCCGAGTAAGGGTGGCGGTTAAGTGTGCGATTATGTGTGTACTCATGGGTCTCGGATACCCGTACCCGACCCGCTTAACCGCTCTCTATTACCCGAAATATCCCGCTACCGAATAGTCTTACCCGCCTTGCCCGAAAAACACACATTTTACCATGCCCTCAGATATTCTCGCTCGCACCGGTCCATTCTTTACCCACCGATTC
>PWZG01000504.1 GCA_003567575.1 PVC group bacterium
CCGATAAACGTACACGTTTTGCGTGTATGTTTTAAGAGCGAAACTACGAAATACGCCAAAGTCGCGAAAATAATTTATTCTATAGCAACAAGTTTTATACCGTCTTTGCAACCGAAGTCATATGTGCGGAGTATATGCCGCTGGACCGGTTAAGTCAAGTCAGGAATTCGTGCTTGCTGCCGCGGTCGTCATGGCGTAATATACGGGTTTGACGCATTGAATGTCTTTTGGGCAAACTGTTATGTATCTCGATTTTTTTGGACTCACGGAATATCCTTTCAATATCACGCCCGATCCTCGTTTTCTGTGCTTTACCAAGCAACATCGTGATGCGTATCAGCATTTATTGTACGGTATAGAAAGCAGAAAAGGATTTATCGAGCTTACCGGAGAAGTCGGTTGCGGCAAAACAACACTTTGCCGCTTGTTGTTGTCCGAATTACGGCAGCGTGATATCTGCTCAGCGTTGGTGCTTAATCCGTCGCTTTCCGAGACGCAATTGCTGCGGGCGATCCTGACGGATTTCGGCATCGTAACCAGCAGCCGGGATCGTTTGACTTGTATCGAGAGGCTTAACGATTTTTTGTTGGAAAACAACCAAATGGGACGCAATGTGGCGTTGCTGATTGATGAGGCCCAGAAATTGACGCCGCAGGTCATGGAACAGGTGCGTTTGCTGTCGAATCTGGAAACTGAAAGCCAGAAATTGATGCAGATCGTGTTATGCGGTCAACCGGAACTGAAGGAACGGCTGGCTCATCCCGACATGCGTCAGTTAAGGCAGCGGATTACCGTGAGATATCATTTGCGTCTGTTAACCCGGGCCGAGACCCGGGCGTACATCCGGCATCGCCTGACGGTAGCCGGCGGCGCGGGAATCAATTTCGATAACCACGCCATGGATGCGGTATTTACCTATACAGGCGGTGTGCCGCGTATGATTAACGCGCTTTGCGACAACGTTATGCTGGCGGGATATGTTATGGATACACAGGTGATTAACAATGAATGTGTGAGACGCGCTGTCCGGCAACTGGAGGGAATCTCATGAGTTTGATTGAAGAAGCGTTGCGTAAACAACAGCAACAGCAAAAGCAACAACAGCAACAACAGCAACCGCAACCGCAAAAAGAATCAGTGACTCCCGCATCGGAGGCCAAACCGGCATCGGGCGGCGCTTCTTTGAGAATGGTGGCGCCGCCTCAAAAGGAACAACCCGAAAAGAGGTTGGCGATACGACTTTCACCGCCTTCGCAATCCCCGCCGCCCTTGCCTAAACCTGAATCCGAGCCTAAACCCAAACCCGAACCGGAAATCAAGCCTGAACCAGTGTTGTCGGTTGCGAAATCGTCTTCCGCGCCTGTGGAACCGTCGTTAGAGGCCAAACCCAATGCTGAACCGGATGCCGGGACGCCGGACTCGGGGGATGGCACGGAGGAAAAAACGGGGCGGTCAAAATCACGTGTTATTATCTTGGTGTTATTGCTGTTGGCGGCGGTAGGATGGGGCGGATGGACGCTCTTACACATTTATGGAACACCCACCGAACCGGATGTCGAGAGTGCGACAGAGTCTGAACATGATCAGGAGCCAGCCCCCGAGCCGGAGCCCACACCGGATCCAGCGCCGGAACCTGATCCGGTTCAGGAGCCCGAAATCAAGCGCGATCCCGAGATGCAACCTGATCCCGATCCGGAACTTGTCATGGAACCGGATCCGGTTGGCGACCCGGAACCGGAGATGGTTCCCGATCCAGATCCTGATCCCGCCCCAGCCACAGAGCCAGAGCCAGCTCCAGAGCCAGTACCAGAACCTGTCATTGAGGCGGCGCCGGTTATTTGGCCGATGTTGGAATTAAACGGAGTATTGCAAGCCGGCTCAAGGCATCGGGGTACGGCGTACCTGAACGGTGAAGTGGTCGAGGTGGGTGAACGTATAATGGGCGTGCAGTTGGTGGAAGTAAGACGTGACGGTGTTCGTTTGCGCTTAAACGGCGAAGAGCGATTTTTGCGTGTCGGCGGAATTTTGGAGCGTTAATTCGCAGGGAGTGGCCATGCAGCGATTGGATGAGTGTTTTGCCCGGAGACGTCAGCGGGGCGGCAAGGTATTGGTTGGTTTTCTTGAGGCCGGCGATCCCGATTTGGCGCAATCGGAACGTGATCTACGAACCGCGTTGGATGCCGGCGTCGATGTTCTTGAATTAGGCGTTCCTTTTTCCGATCCGACGGCCGACGGTCCGGCAATACAGGAGGCCGGACAGCGGGCACTGGCTGCCGGTGTGACGTTGGCGGACATTATCGCGATGGCGGCGCGTTTACGAGCCGATTACCCGGAACATCCAATGATTCTGTTCGGCTACGCGAATCCATTCTTTTCGAAAGGCTATGAAGCGACGGCGCGCGCTGCGCGCGCTGCCGGATTGGACGGCATGCTGGTGGTCGATCTGCCGCATGAAGAAGCTGGAGAATTCGAGCCTGTATTGCGACGATACGGTTTGGCGATGATTCCGTTGATTGCACCGACGACGCCGCTGGATCGCGCTGAGGCGATTTTACGGGATGCGCAAGGGTTCGTCTATGTCATTTCCGTTACCGGCGTTACGGGAATGCGCACCGATTTACCCGGCAGTTTCCGGGATCGAATCGGCGGGCTGCGCAAGTTGACGGACCTGCCGATTGTGATCGGGTTTGGTGTTGCCAATGGTGAACAGGCGCGCCGAGTGGCTGCCGATGCCGACGGGATCGTGGTTGGCAGCGCGCTGGTCCGTGCGGCTCGTGAAAACCGGTTGCACGGCTTGGTAAGGGAACTGCGCGCCGCGTTGGATGATATTGGGTAGGTTTTGGCGGTTAACCATCCGCCGGTTCGCGTTCGATGACCCGGATGGCATCGTAACGGCCGGTTGTGCGATATCCCGGTGGAACGACCAAGTAGTCCTCCTCCGGCCATTCGCCCTGTAGTAATCCGCGTAGCAGACGTATATCGCCGGTCAGTCTTATGCATGATTTCCCATCCGCGGCTGCCTGCTTGGCAAAAAGATCGCCGTGTCCCAGGTGCTTTGTTTCAGGGATATCGATAAAAACGGCTTGTTGTTCGATTTCGCGTAATGCCGGTGGATGCATCGTTTCCCAGATATAATCCGCGTTATCCTTGCCGTATTGCGCCACCAGTTCGGCGTATCCGTCGCCGTAGCGGATGTGAGCGCCGTCGTTATCCCGTCGCAGATAATAATCGCCGCGATCCATGTAACCGGCCGAACTGAACGGTTGACAGGGATTGTCGCCGAAATGACGATCGAAGGCCTGACGGGATCCGAGCAGGATGGTACAGCAGTCGTGGGCACGGGGAATGACCAACGGTGTGTTGCGGGCCGTCAATCCGACCGCGGCGTTGCCGCATAATCCGTATGCCAGCAAAATCGCATCGTAAGCGTGGTCGCCGCTCGCGGCGGCATCAATACGCGCTTGAATTGCCGTGCGCAAACGGTCGCTTTGAACATGTTCGCCAACTTCCGTGAATTCGGGGTCGACGACATGACGGGATTCAGAGATAGCAATGCAAATCTCGCGCATGAATATGTTGCAGGCGATAACCTTGAAATGTTTCCGTGTCATGACGGTTTTTGTTTATCATGAATTTACCCGGGGCGTCAAGCGGGATGTAAGGGCGCATATCATTAAAAATATGGTATAATAAACAGAGATACCGGCGTCATGCGTCGGAACCAATGGTTGGAACCAAGGTAATACCATGGATATACCGGAAAAAGTTGCAGCGCGATTGCGGGAATTACCCGATAAGCCGGGATGCTATCTAATGCGTGATCGGCGCGGCACCATTATTTATGTCGGGAAAGCCGTGTCACTGCGTAAACGGGTGCGCTCATATTTTCGCGCCGGCACTCTGCGCCGGGCTGATCCCAAGTTGCGCGGTTTGGTGCGAGCCGTGGCCGATATCGACTGGATAGTGCAACGTTCCGAGGCGCACGCCGTGATCGCCGAGGGGCAACTGATAAAGGAGTATAAGCCGCGTTACAATGTCGATTTCAAGGACGACAAACGGTTTCCTTTATTGCGTCTCGATATCGACCAACCTTTTCCGCGCCTCACCCTTTGCCGTTTGCGGCGGGATGACGGCGCACAGTACTTCGGTCCGTACCGGGCTTCGCAGGCAGCACGTGTAGCCCATGAATTTGTCGAGAAAACCTTCGGTTTACGTCGTTGCCGGCCGCGTGTTCCCGGTATTGACGATCATAAACATTGTATTGACGATATCGTTCGGTTTTGTGCCGCACCGTGCGTGGGGAAGGTGGACTCCGCCGGTTATCGCGCGCGGGTAACGGAGGCCGCCGCTTTTCTGCGAGGTGAACGTCCGGCCTATCTCAAGGCGTTACGCTCTGAAATGGAGCGGGCGGGCGCGGCGCGCGATTACGAGCGCGCCGCCGCCTTGCGCGATACGCTGTTGCCGCTGACCGCCGCCGTCAAGGAGCGGGCCATCCGCGCCGGTGGCATGGCGCGACCGGTTATGGATGTGCAGGCCGGGATGACGGCGTTACGCTCAATTCTGCGTTTGCCGCACGACCCGCGCCGTATCGAAGCCTACGATATCTCCAATATTTCGGGGACTTATGCTGTCGGCGCCATGGTTTGCTTCGAGGACGGCGTCCCGCAACGGAAGCGGTATCGACGATTCCGTATACGGACGATCGAGGGCAGCAACGATCCGGCGATGATGGCGGAAATGGTGACCCGCCGTTTCGAGCGGCTGCGCGGCGACGGTGGGGCGCCACCGGATCTGGTGTTGGTCGACGGTGGATTGACCCAGTTACGCGCGGCGCGCCAGGCGTTGGATCGCGGCGGATGGCATGCCGTTCCGATGGCAGCACTGGCAAAACGTTTCGAAGAACTGTATACGGCCCGCGATGAAACACCCATCCGTCTGCCGGCCGATTCGCCGGCATTGCGTATTTTGCGGGTTCTGCGCGATGAATCCCACCGGTTTGCGTTGGGATATCACCGGCGCCTGCGCGGACAAAGGATACGGGAATCGGTGTTGGACGAGATCCCCGGAATCGGAACCGACCGCAAGGCGGCGCTGTTGAAAGTCTTCGGTTCCGTGCGCCGCCTGGCACAGGCTTCTGAAACGCAACTGGCCTCCGTTTCCGGTGTGGGCCCGAAAACCGCCGCCTTGATTTACGGACGGCTGCATGCGCCGGACTGACCGGTACTATTGGATACTCTGGTAGCGGCGGTAAAGTTGGGTATAGACGCCGTTCTGGTCCAGTAAAGAATAATGCGTGCCACGTTCGATGATGCGGCCGTTTTCCATTACCAGGACAAGATCGGCGTTACGGATGGTGCTGATACGATGCGCCACCACAAAACTCGTGCGGCGGCGCAGCAGGATTTCCAAGGCTTGCTGAATGCGCTGTTCCGAGAGCGCATCGACGGAACTGGTGGCTTCATCGAGAAACAATAATTGCGGATTGGCAAGGACGGCGCGGGCGAAACAAACCAATTGACGCTGTCCCAGCGCAAGATTACCGCCACGCTCGCCGACGTAAGTGTCGAATCCCTTCGGCAAGTTCTCCAGAAGATCACGGCATCCAATGGTTTCAGCGGCCGCGATGACTTCGGCATCGGTCGCATCGGGACGACCGAGCCGGATATTTGACATGATCGTGCCGTTGAAGATGAAATTTTGCTGCAAGACGATCCCCATTCGCCGGTGCAATGAATCGGTGCGAATGCGGCGCATGTCGAACCCGTCAATGGTTATAACGCCGCTTGTCGGCAGATGAAATTTTGCCAGCAAGTTGATGATCGAGGATTTACCGCTGCCGGTTTGGCCAACAAGCGCCACGGTACGTCCGGGTTCCGCGATGAAATTAATGTTTTGTAAAACCGGTCGATCCGGTTCGTACGCGAACGATACGTTGCGAAACGCGATATGCCCGCGTATCGGTGGTATGTCAATGGCATTGGGATGGTCGACAATCGTGGGCTTGGTGTCCAGCAGCCGGAATACGCGTTCCGCGCCGGCCATGGCGCTCATGGCCTGTGTGTAGAGGCGGCCCAAAACCATGACCGGCGTAAAAAACTGGCCGGTCATCAGAATGAATCCGACAATATCTTCGATATCGGTTGCGCCCCGCATGGCGCGCCAGCCGCCCAGCAAAAGAATGGCAATAATAAAAAACTGGTTGTTCAGATCCAGTAACGGCATAAATGCGCCGCTGGTGCGCGAAACGGCCATGTTATAGTGAGAATGATCGGTGATCAACGCGTGAAACATGCGCGCGTTGACATCCTGGCGCACGTACCCCTGCGTCACTCGTATGCCGCCGACGGATTCGGCCAGGGTCGAAGTTATACGGCTGAAACTTTCCTGCACATCCCGGGTTGCGGTGCTGAGTTTAATGCGGAATTTCTGGTTGATGATGTAAAGCACCGGTGCCAGCGCCAACACGACCAGAAACAGAAACCGGTCGTAATACAGCATGTACAGCGTTGCGGTCGCCATCTGGCCGATCATCACCATCGACACGAAAAACACGTCCTGTACCCCGGCACGGATGGCTTCCGTATCGGGGGTAATACGACTGATGATCCTGCCCAGTTTGGTATGGTTGTAATAATCCATTGATAACCGTTGCAGATGTTCGAAAATGGAGTTGCGCAGATCGTGAACAATCGATTCTCCCAGTTGCAATCCCAGGCGCATGCGGAAAAAAAAGGTTGCCTGTGTAAACGCGGCGAACAGCAGCAGCAACAATGCCCCGCCGATGATTCCGCCGATACTCTGCCGCGCGACGGGACCGCGCAGGATGGCCGGGATCAAGGCGACAAGGAATGTGATTTGAAGTGAACGCAAGACAACCAGTACGATCAGAAGGTTGCGTCGGCCGCGATGCGGACGGGTCAGCGTCCAGAGCCGGCGAATCAGTGAAAAATCCAGCGGACGCAGGTGTTCCTCGCGTGTGTCTCCGTCTTTGACGGTCAGCGTTTGTAACGGGGTTTTATTCATGGTAACCGTTCACGGTTCAACGGTTCAACGGTTCAGAGGTTTTTTTCGGAGTTTTCGTAAAAACGGTCAATTCCGCGTCAGGATATGTCAGTTTTTGTTTGTTTCCGGCCAAGGTTGCCACCACTTTTGATATCTTCAAATGCTCAATTAAATTGTCATATGCCGCTTTTCTTCAACCGTGAACCGTGAACCGTGAACCTTGAACCGTGAAC